>CBFHAS010000036.1:0-33211 GCA_965653625.1 uncultured Burkholderiaceae bacterium
CGAGCTCCTGCAGCACTCCGTGGCCGAGTCGATCGAGGCGGGCGTTCCGTTCGTGTTCGACCCCGGGCAGGGCCTGCCAATGTTCGATGGCGAGGAGCTGAAGGGCTTCGTCGGGCAGGCGACGTGGGTGGCAGTCAACGACTACGAGGCTCGCATGCTATGCGACCGCACCGGCCAGACGCTAGAGGCGCTGTCTCGCTCGCATCTCAAGGGCGTGATCGTGACCCTGGGTGCCGACGGATGTGACCTCTGGGAGCAGGGAGTCCGCACCCGCGTGCCCGGCGTGCCTGCATCGGAGATCGTCGACCCCACCGGCTGCGGGGACGCCTTCCGCGGCGCGCTGCTCTATGGGCTGGAGCGCGGCTGGCCGCTCTCGCGCTGCGTGGCGCTGGGCAACCGCATTGGCGCACTCAAGATCGCCTGCCGGGGTGGGCAGAACCATCGCATCGACCCCGCAGTTCTCGCGGTGTGACCGGCGGCGTGCGGCGAATCACCGCGTGATGCGAGTGGCGAGCCAAGCCTCGACGCGTTCCAGCGGCAACGCCAGCGCCACTTGCTTGCGTCGCGATGACACCCCGCGCACCAGCTGAACCTTGCGCCTCGCGCACCCGAGCTCGCGGGACAGCCAGGCGAGTAAGGCATCGTTGGCCTTGCCGTCCACCGGCGGGGCCGTGAGCCGCAGCCGCAACGCGCCGTCGTGAAGTCCCGCAGGTTCGGTGCGCGTGGTACCTGGCACCACGCTCAAGTCGAGCAGCACGCCTTCGCGTGTGGTCCTCAAGCAAGGCCAAGGCTTGTCGGTCTGCGGACGGCTTGGCTGACTCATCGGCGTGAAGAGGAAAAAACCCGGCCGAAGCCGGGTTTTGCCGAAATCACCTGTGCACCGATCAGGGCTTGGTGCCCGTCGGGAAGGGCCACGCGGCCTGAGGGCTCAAGGCCGTCTTCGCGGCCGGAGCGGCCGGTTGCTTGGCAGCCGCAGCAGGGGCAGCCGGGGCAGGGGCAGCGGGGGCCGCAGGGGCCTTCTTCGCAGAAGCCTTCCTTGCGGCAGGCTTCTTCGCAGCGGCCTTCTTCGCGGTGGCCTTCTTGGCCGGTGCAGCCTTCTTGGCCGCCGCCTTCTTGGCCGGAGCCTTCTTCGCTGCAGCTTTCTTCGCCGGAGCCTTCTTCGCCGCCACCTTCTTCGCCGCCACCTTCTTGGCCGCCACCTTCTTGGCCGCCACCTTCTTGGCCGGTGCCTTCTTTGCTACCGCCTTTTTCGCCGCGGCCTTCTTCGCCGGAGCCTTCTTCGCCGCGGCCTTCTTGGCCGGGGCCTTCTTCGCTGCGGCCTTCTTGGCGGGGACCTTCTTCGCAGCGGTCTTCTTGGCGGCCGGTCTCTTGGCCACAGTCTTCTTCGCAGTTGCCATCACATTCTCCTTGATCAAGTTGCAAATGCACCGATGGTGGCGGCCGAAGCCGCTGCCCATTGGCTATTCACCGCCCGGGGATCTCGCGTTCTGCGCATGGCAGCCACAGCCCCCGGTGCAGTGAATCAGGTTGCGCCCCGCGCATGCCGCTTCTGGTGTCGGCAGATCACGGGCCGCGAATCTTGATCCGTTAGTTTCGGCCTCTGCGAACGCTCGCTTGAGGCCGTTTCAGTCCCAAGACAGTGCGCCACCGGACTGGTACTCGATGACGCGCGTCTCGAAGAAATTGCGCTCCTTCTTCAGGTCGATCATTTCGCTCATCCACGGGAACGGGTTTTCCTCGTTGGGGAAGAGCTCCTCCAGGCCAATCTGCGTGGCACGCCGATTGGCGATGTAGCGCAGATAACCCTTAAACATCGATGCGTTCAAGCCCAGTACGCCGCGCGGCATGGTGTCCTCGGCGTAGCGGTACTCCAGGTCGACAGCCTTGTTGAACAGCGCGCGCACCTCGGCCTTGAAATCTGCCGTCCAGAGGTGCGGGTTCTCGAGCTTTATCTGGTTGATGAGGTCGATGCCGAAGTTGCAGTGCATGGATTCGTCACGCAGGATGTACTGGTACTGCTCAGCTGCACCGGTCATCTTGTTCTGACGGCCCAGTGAAAGGATCTGCGTGAAGCCCACGTAGAAAAACAGGCCTTCCATCAGGCAGGCGAAGACGATCAGGCTCTTCAGCAACGTTTGATCGGCTTGCGGCGTGCCGGTGCGGAAGTGCGGGTCCATGATCGCGTCGATGAACGGGATCAGGAACTCGTCCTTGTCACGAATGGACTGGACCTCGTGGTATGCGTTGAAGATCTCGCTTTCATCCAGGCCCAGCGACTCCACGATGTACTGATAAGCGTGGGTGTGGATCGCCTCTTCGAACGCCTGGCGCAGCAGGAACTGACGGCACTCCGGCGCGGTGATATGCCGGTAGGTGCCGAGGACGATATTGTTGGCGGCCAGCGAGTCGGCGGTGACGAAGAAACCGAGATTGCGCTTGATGATGCGGCGCTCGTCCTCGCTGAGGCCGTTGGGATCCTTCCAGGTCGCGATGTCGCGCGACATGTTTATCTCCTGCGGCATCCAATGATTCGCACAGGTGGCGAGGTACTTCTCCCAGGCCCACTTGTACTTGAAGGGCACCAGCTGATTGACGTCCGTCTCGCCGTTGATGATGCGCTTGTCAGCTCCGTTGACGCGGCGCGTGCTGGCGGAAGAGGCATGCACGGATGTGACGGAGGCGACGCTGTGGCCGCCTTGCGGTGCAAGCTCAGTGGAACGGGGAACCGTGGGTTCGGCAGGCTGCGCGGGCGAGTGCGGTGTATGGGACCGATGACCTATGCGCGCTTGAGGCGAGAGACTCTGCGCGGAGCTCGAAGCGTTCGATGTCGAGGGGCTGGCTTCTTCTTCCCAAACCAACATGGTGGATTTCCTGTGCGGTCGGATTATCTGGGTGTTGCGTCTAAACACCAAGCACTTCTTGACATTCGACGCGGTTCGCTGTTGCTCGATGTTGCGGTATTGCATCGACGTATCGCGCGAAGACTGCTCGCGCGACACGTCTCATGCTTGATCACTGGCACGCTTCGCAAGTGGGGTCGTCGATGCGGCACTGCTTCATCGTGGTCGGGGGCTCGGCGGCTGCTGCGATCTGCTCACGTGCCGCGGCCGCAGCCGCGTCTAGAGCGCTCGCGCTGCTGTCGACCGCATTGAGATGACCGGCCTTCACCGTGGACTTCTCGGCATGCGTTGCGCCAATGGTGCGCAGGTAGTACGTGGTCTTCAGGCCGCGGGTCCACGCGAGCTTGTAGGTCTCGTCCAGCTTCTTGCCTGACGCGCCCGCCATGTAGATGTTGAGCGACTGTGCCTGGTCGATCCACTTCTGGCGTCGTGAGGCAGCCTCGACGAGCCACACCGGCTCAATCTCGAAGGCGGTGGCGTAGAGCCGCTTCAGTTCGTCGGGCACGCGGTCGATGCGGCGCAGCGAGCCGTCGAAGTGCTTCAGGTCCATGACCATGACGTCGTCCCACAGGCCGAGCCTTTTCAGGTCGCGCACCAGGTACTCGTTGATGATCGTGAACTCGCCCGAGAGGTTGGACTTCACCGACAGGTTGCCGAACGCGGGCTCAATGGAGGCCGACACGCCGACGATGTTGGAAATCGTCGCGGTCGGCGCGATCGCCACGCAGTTGGAGTTGCGCATACCGTGCTGGCCGATGCGCTGGCGCAGCGCCTCCCAGTCCATCGTGGAGCTGCGATCGACGTCGATGTACTGGGGGGCGCCTTCTGCGCCGCCGCCACGCTCGCGGGCGAGCAGGTCCAGCGTGTCGGGCGGCAGGATGCCGCGATCCCACAGCGAACCGCGGTAGGTGGAGTAGCGGCCACGCTCCTCAGCCATCTCGGTGGAGGCCCAGTAAGCGTGGTAGCAGACCGCCTCCATCGACCGATCGGCGAAGTCAACGGCTTCCTGCGAGGCATAGGGAATGCGCAGCTCGTGCAGCGAATCCTGGAAGCCCATGATTCCCAGCCCCACCGGCCGATGGCGCAGGTTGGAGTCACGCGCCTTCTTGACCGCGTAGTAGTTGATGTCGATCACGTTGTCCAGCATGCGCATCGCCGTGGACACCGTCTTCTTCAGCTTGATCTGGTCGATCTGGCTGTCCTTGATGTGGTGAGCCAGGTTCACCGACCCCAGGTTGCACACCGCTATCTCGGTGTCGCTGGTGTTCAGGGTGATCTCGGTGCACAGGTTCGACGAATGCACCACGCCCACATGCTGCTGCGGCGAGCGCACGTTGCAGGCGTCCTTGAAGGTGATCCAGGGATGGCCCGTCTCGAACAGCATCGAAAGCATCTTGCGCCACAGGTCCTTGGCCGCCATGCGCTTGAAAAGCTTGATCTCGCCGCGGTCGACCTTGTCCTCATAGGCGACGTACGCCTGCTCGAACTCGCGGCCGAACTTGTCGTGCAAATCAGGGCAGGTGGAGGGCGAAAACAGCGTCCACTGGCCGCCCTCCATCACCCGCTTCATGAACAGGTCCGGAATCCAGTTCGCGGTGTTCATGTCATGGGTACGGCGGCGGTCGTCCCCGGTGTTCTTGCGCAGCTCCAGGAATTCTTCGATGTCCAGGTGCCAGGTTTCCAGGTAGGCGCACACCGCGCCCTTGCGCTTGCCGCCCTGGTTGACCGCCACGGCGGTGTCGTTGACAACCTTGAGGAAGGGCACCACGCCCTGGCTCTTGCCATTGGTGCCTTTGATGTGCGAGCCCAGCGCACGCACGTTCGTCCAGTCGTTGCCCAGGCCGCCGGCGTACTTGGACAGCAGCGCGTTCTCCTTCAATGCCTCGTAGATGCCATCGAGGTCGTCGGACACGGTGGTCAGGTAGCAGCTGGACAGCTGGGAGCGGTGCGTGCCGGCGTTGAACAGCGTGGGCGTGCTCGACATGAAGTCGAAGCTCGACAGCACCTCGTAGAACTCGATCGCGCGCGCCTCGCGGTCGATCTCGCTGAGCGCGAGCCCCATGGCCACCCGCATATAGAACGCCTGCGGCATCTCGATGCGTTGGTCGTTCATGTGGAGGAAGTAGCGGTCGTACAGCGTCTGCAGGCCAAGGTAGTCAAACTGCAAGTCGCGCTCGGCCTTCAGCGCGGCACCCAGCTTGACGAGGTCGAACTGCAGTAGCCGCTCGTCGAGAAATTCAGCCGCCACGCCCTTCTTGATGAACAGCGGAAAGTACTCCGCATAGCGTGCCTGCATGTCGGCCTGCAGCACTTCCTCTCCGAGGATCTCCTTGCGGATGGTGTGCAGCAGAAGACGGGCGGTGGCGCGCGTGTAGCCGGGGTCCTTCTCGATCAGCGTGCGCGCGGCCAGGATGGCGGCCTTGTGCACTTCTTCAAGAGGCACGCCGTCGTACAGGTTGCGCCGCGTCTCGGCGAGGATGGGCTCGGGCCGCACGTCGGTACCCAACCCCTCGCACGCAGACACCACCAGCGACTGCAGGCGAGCGGTGTCCAGCGGCACGCGCTGCCCTCGGTCAAGCACATGGATCGCTGCCTGGGTGGCGGTTGGCACGTGCCCTTGCCGGGCGCGCTCCTGCGCGCGCCGCTCGCGGTAAAGCACGTAGGCCCGGGCCACCTCATGATGCCCTCCACGCATGAGGCCCAGTTCTACCTGGTCCTGCACGTCCTCGATATGGAAGGTGCCGCCACCGGGACGCGAGCGCAGCAGGGCGCGCACGACGCTCTCAGTGAGGCGGTCCACCGTTTCGCGCACGCTGGCCGAGGCCGCGCCCTGGGTGCCGTGCACCGCGAGGAAGGCCTTCATCAACGCGACGGCAATTTTGTTGGGCTCGAAGGCCACCACCGCCCCATTGCGGCGGATGATGTGGTAGCCCTCGTAGGCGGATACAGCGGCCTCGCCTGGGGTGGCAACAGGCATGGCTGGCATGGCGGTCGACGAACGATTGGCGACGGTATGCATAAGGTCCTTCTGGTGAATGCGTTCGGTTCGCTGGAGCGCCGGCAATGGCAATGGCAATGGCAATGGCGCAGCAGCGCACCCGAGGCGATGAAAAGTTGTGTTGTGGCGGCGCGTCTAGCGCCTCTGGCTTGCCGCCCAGCGCGGTGCCGGCGCCTGTGGAAAAGACTGTGGAGTAACGGTGGAGCGCAAGTGGATGATCAGCATCGCTCTGCACACTACATCTAGGGCACCCGCACCACTTCAAACACTACAGGTAGCGTACCTCATCCGAAGGCCGATGGATAGGGCAACCATTGATCCTGCCCTGCCATGCTTGACATCGCGGGGTTTCTTCACATGGTGACTTCGTCAAATCCTGGGCTCGCGCGCCACGCGGGGGCGCAGGCCCCCGTCTGTCAGGCGAGTCCTGCGAAGGCTTCGCTAGGCCACTGCACCGCCAACTGCAGCATGTCCCATTGGAAGCCGGGTCCCGGGTCCATCTTGCGGCCGGGCGCCACGTGTTCATGGCCGGCTACGTGGGCAATCGGATAGCGCGCCGCAAGCGAACGCAGCAGTGGCGCGAGCGCCTCGTACTGCGGCCGGTCGAAGGGCTCGCCCTCGAGCCCTTCGAGCTCGACGCCGATGGAGAAATCGTTGCAGTTGTCGCGGCCGTGCCACGACGACGCGCCCGCATGCCAGGCCCGCTCATCGCAGGACACGAACTGCACCACCTCGCCATCTCGGCGGATGAAGAAGTGCGCCGAGACCTCTAGCCCGCGGATGCGTTGGTAGTAGGAATGGGCGTCCCAGTCGAGCCGATTGGTGAAGAGGCGCTCGACACCATCTCCACCGTACTCGCCGGGCGGCAGGCTGATGGAGTGAATGATCGCGAGGGTGACTTCGGCGTCCGCGGGCCGCGGCCCGAAGTTAGGGGAATCGCATCGCCGCGCGGCGCGCCACCACCCGCCGTCCCAGGCTGCGACGTCCTCAGGAGTTACCGCGATCGCCATCGAAACTGTCGCCGCCCACGCTCACGCCGAGCCGCGCCATGCGGTAGCGCATCTGGCGCAACGACAGGCCGAGGCTGGCGCCGGCAGCGGTTCGGTTGAATCGATGCCGTTCCAGCGCGCGAAGCAGGATGTCGCGCTCCACCTCGTCGAGGTAGGCAGCCAAGTCGTCGGGCAGCGGCGCGACTGCGGGCGGCACAGGCGTCGGCTCGGGCGCGAGCATCGCGGGGTCGATGCGCGTGTTCTCGGTGATGAGGTCCAGCTCCTGCGCCGCGCTGTCCGTGAACACAGTTTCGGGCAGGCCCAGGTCGTACACGTCGATGGTTTCGCCGCTGGACAAGGCCACCGCCCGGTGCAGAAGATTCTCGAGTTCCCGCACGTTACCCGGAAAGGGATAGCGCATGAGGTGCACCAACGCGTCGCGTGTGAGGCGGGGCGGCGGCGAGACGTTGGCGTCGCGCGCAATGCGCTCCAACACCCGCTCAGTGATCGTGGTGAGGTCGTCCAGACGCTCGCGCAGCGGCGGCACCCGGATCTGGATGACGTTGAGTCGATAGAACAAGTCCTGGCGGAAGCGGCCGGCAAGCACCTCGGCACCGAGATCCTTGTGCGTGGCGCTCAACAGCCTGACATTCACCGCATGCTCGGCCACCGCCCCCACCGGCCGCACCGAGCGTTCCTGGATCGACCGCAGCAGCTTGGACTGCATGGAAAACGGCAAGTCGCCGATCTCGTCAAGGAAGAGTGTGCCGCCGTTGGCCGCCTGGAAGAAGCCCTCGCGGTCCTCGCTCGCGCCGGTGAATGCGCCTTTGCGATAGCCGAAGAACTCCGCCTCCAGCAATTGCTCGGGAATGGCACCGCAGTTCACCGGGATGAACGGCTGGCTGCTGCGCGGGCTCACCTCGTGGATCGCGCGCGCCACCAGTTCCTTGCCCGTGCCAGACTCGCCATGCACCAGCACCGGCGCCATGCTGCGCGCCACCTTCTCGACCAGCGAGCGCACCTCCTGCATTGACGCTGACGTGCCCGCCATGCGGGCTAGCGCCGGGCTGGCTGGTGTTGCGGGCGTGACCACCGGCGCCTGCCGGGCGACGCGCGTGGCCGGGGGCGCCATGCCGCGAT
This sequence comes from uncultured Burkholderiaceae bacterium, assembly GCA_965653625.1. GTDB lineage: Bacteria > Pseudomonadota > Gammaproteobacteria > Burkholderiales > Burkholderiaceae_C > Albitalea. The sequence goes on from CBFHAS010000036.1 coordinate 8,028, forward strand.
CGCTCTCCGACGGCAGCGTCGACGGCAGCATGGTGGGCACTGTTGCGGGCGCGCGGCCAAGCGCCGAGGCCACCACCGCCCGGAACTGCTTCAGGTCAACCGGCTTGGTAAGGTAATCGTAGGCGCCGGCCTTGAGCGCTTCGACCGCGTTCTCCGCTGAGCCGTAGGCGGTGATGACAATGGCCTTCTCGCGCCGCCCCCCCTCTTCCAGGCGATGCAGCAGATCGAGGCCCGAGCCATCGGGCAAGCGCATGTCGGTGATAAGAGCGCTGTAGGTGCGGTCCTTGAGGTGCAGCAGCGCCTCCTCCACGGAGCCGGCCGTCTCGACGTCGTAGCCCTCGCGCAGCAGCGTCAGCTCGTAAAGCGTGCGCAAGTCCGGCTCGTCGTCGACAACGAGCAGGCTGAAGTGGGAGGGAGATGACGACATTCAGGCGTGCGGCTCAGGTCAGCAGAGAGGCTTCGTGGTCAGCAACCGCCTCGCGGCGCATCACGACGTTGAATTCGTTGCGGGTCGGATCGCCCGGTGTGCGAAGCCGGTAGCCGATGCTCGCTCCGTAGCGCTCGCAAAGCTCCCTGCAAATATACAAGCCCAACCCCGTGCCGCGACTTCGCGTGGAGAAGAAGGGCTCAAAGAGGTAACGTTCCACATCCGGCGGGATGGGAGGCCCGTCGCTGGCCACCGAAAGCCGCACGGTCGCGTCGTCTGGCGCCGATAGGCGCACCTGTACGGACCCAGGACACTTGCTCGAATGCCGGTAGCCGTTGTCGAGCAGGTTGATGAGCACCCGGCGCAGATGATCCGGATCGAATACCGCGCCGAGCCGACCGGTGGGCAGGTCCATCTTCACGGCGCTGTCCGCCTCCAGCGAGACCCCCGCGCCCTGCGCCCAGCCACTGCAGGCAGCTGCCACCTGCTCCACGGCATCGATCAACCGAGCGTCCGACACCCGGCCGGGCGCGAATTCAAGCACATCGTCGACGATGCGTTTGAGGCGCACCACGTTGTCGTCGACCATCTGAGTGAGCTGTTGCTGCGCGGGCGTGGTGGCGTCCTCGGCCAGCAGCGCGTTGGCCTGCGAGATGGCCGCCAGCGGATTGCGAATTTCGTGCGCGATACCAGCCGACACCCGCCCCATCGCGGCCAGCTTCTCCTGCCGCGTACGTGCCTCCATGTTGCGCACGTCCTCCAGCAACAATACGCACAGCTCCTCGCCGGCTTGCGCATCGAGGCGGCGGGTGAAGCGGATGCGCACGCGCAGTATGCGCATTTCGCCGGAATCGAACGCGAGCTTCACGTCACGGCCAGCTTCCGGCCATACCGCATCGACGAAAGCCCGCTCCACGATTTCCACCAGCTCGCTCCAGGCGCCGATGCCGCGCAGCTGGAAAGGAGCTGGCCGGCACATCCCACTGGGAGCGAGCAGCCGGCGTGCCGCGGGGTTGGCGGCACGCACACGGCCGCGCCGGTCGACCACCAGCACGCCGTCCTGCATTTCTTCGATGACCAGCCGGTTGAGCTGGGCCTGCTGGCGGGCCAACTCCAAGCTGCCCTTTGCAGTGAGTTCCTCGCGAGCCAGCCGTCCGGCCAGCTCGCCGGCCAGGATGGTAATCACGAACAGGCCGCTGCCTGCGAGGCCCGCCTGTGTCAGCAGGGTGGTCGGTTCGCCGCCGCGCAACACCGCCAGCCAGGCGATGCCCACCAGCGCCAGCGCCACGCCGGCCGAGGTGGCCAACGCCTGCACACGGGGCGTGAGGACACCCGCCATGAGCACCGGGAGCACAAGCAGCGCCACGTAGTTGAAGCTTGAGGACGAAGACAGCAAATGCAGCGCGGTGAAACAGACGATGTCCACGCCGATGGTGAGAAGCCACTGCTGGCCGCCGATGCGCGCGAGGTCGTGCGGCCGAACATTGCGGCGAAACTGAGGCAGCAGCCACATGCCGAGCGCGAGCGCCGCGTAGCCCACGCTCAAGACGGCCACCGGATACGTGGCCCGGCCGCCGAACACGCCGGCCGCCGCGACAGTCAGGATAAGCGCCACGCCCAGCGCCGCGCGCGCCCCGAGAAACACACGGTAAATACGGTCGAAAGCCGTCTGACCCGCCGTCACGATGCGCCGCGCCTGGCGCGACATGAAACGCGAGTCCGGCGTGGCGGCCGCTGCACCGGCCAAGCCTCCGTCGTAGCGTGACTCGGGCTCGTCCAGCGCGTCGATCGGTCCGGTGTCGTCGGACACGCCGAATGCGCCGAACCACGACTCCTCGGTCGGCGGCGGACGCTCTCGGGCCCGCCTCTCCGAGCGCCCAGGCGGCGGCCCGCCATGTGATGTCGTCGTCATGATCCCTGATGCGCCTTCTCGTACGCGGCCCGGTGTGCCTCTCCGCAGAAGACACCCCCACGTCCCGGCAATGCCTCGTCGCGCGGCAGGTGCAAGCCGCAATGAGCGCACGCGACCATTGACTGCTTCGGCGAAGAAACAGGCCCGCGCGCGCCTCCCGCATCCCCGGACGGCGGAAGCACGCGGCGACCACTGCGCGCCAACCACACCAGGAGCAGCACGACGAGGATGACGAGCAAGTACTTCATGGCGACTTCACCAGTGTCATGAGTCGGAAATACGTAGCATCGAGATTCGGCCAGATGGCAATGATCTTGCGGCCGGTCGAACCGCTCCGGGGTGCGCCGAAACGGGGCGATCGGCGCGTTGTCCAGCCGGGTTGATACCGCCCGGTATTGACTCGGCTGCGCGCTTTGCACTCATCCCGGTTCCGGCCCGTCGCAATGCCACGCATTTCCCGCTCACGGCACTAAACCACTGGAGGGCGATGCAAGACCACCTCGAAGACGAAGCGAGACCCGACATACGCCAGCAGCAGCAGGCCGGCGCCGGCATACAACCAGCGCGTGGCCAGTGGACCGCGCCAGCCGAAGATGCGCCGCCCCGCCAGTAACGCGGCGAACACGCCCCAGCCCAGAATGGAAAGCACGGTTTTGTGATCCCATTGCCACGGCTTTGCGTACCACCAGCCGATGACCAGCGCGGCGGTCAGCACGGCAAAGCCGGCACCCACGAAACGGAAGGTGAGGCGTTCGAGCCTGAGCAGCGGCAGCCCGCCCTCTGACGCAACAGCGCGCTGCGGCGGGTGCCGCATCTGTCGGTCGGCGCGACTGAGCATGGCCGCATGCAACACTGCCGCGCCGAACAGGCCATACGACGCGATGCCCATCACCCAGTGCAACGGCGCCCATCGCGAAAGCACCTGAGGCCGCAGTTCGCCGGGAAAAAGCAAGGCCAGCAACACCGAACCAGCCCCAAGCACCGCGAGCGTGCGCCGCACACCGGCTAGTGGCATGAGACGGCTCTCGATCATGTACACCGCGATCACGAGCCACAGCGTCACCGACAAGGCCGGCGCGAAGCCGAAGCGCGCCCCGTCGCCGGGCGAGCCGGCACCTGCCGCCTCCAATGCAATAGAGACTGCATGGGCCAGCCATGCCGCCACAAGCGTGACGCGCAATGGGGTGGCCGTGCGCTGCGGCAGCACCGCTACGGCCGCGTACGCGACAAGTGCCAACAGCCCGGGTAACGCCCACGTCGAGGCAGAACCCAAAGATAGAATCATTCGCGAAGTGTACTTTCGCGCCCCCCGCGCAGCGCCTGCTGCCACACCCTGCAAGGGCTGCACATCCACATGGCTTCCACACTCACCGAAAGGCTGAGCCGCCTCGTCAAGACGATGCGCGGACAGGCACGTATCACCGAGTCCAACGTGCAGGACATGCTGCGCGAAGTGCGCATGGCGCTGCTCGAAGCCGACGTGGCGCTGCCGGTGGTGCGCGACTTCATTGCACGCGTCAAGGACAAGGCGCTGGGCGCCGAGGTGGTGGGATCGCTTTCGCCCGGCCAAGCGCTGGTGGGCATCGTCAACCGCGAACTCGCCGCGACCATGGGCGAGGGCGTCGCGGACATCAACCTTGCCGCGCAGCCGCCCGCCGTGATCCTCATGGCTGGCCTGCAAGGCGCGGGCAAGACCACCACGACAGCCAAGCTCGCCAAGCACCTGATCGAAAAGCGCAGGAAGAAGGTGCTCACGGTATCCGCCGACGTGTACCGTCCCGCGGCCATCGAGCAGCTGAAAACGGTGACGAAGCAGGCCGGCGCGGAGTGGTTTGCATCGAGCGCGAGCGACAAACCTGAGGCGATCGCCATGGCCGCGCTCGACCATGCGCGACGCCACTATTTCGATGTGCTGCTCGTCGACACCGCCGGCCGGCTGGCGATCGATGAAGCACTGATGAAGGAGATCGCCGACCTGCACGCCGCGCTCAAGCCCGTCGAAACGCTCTTCGTCGTCGACGCCATGCAGGGGCAGGACGCGATCAACACCGCGCGCGCGTTCAAGGAAGCTCTGCCGCTCACCGGCATTGTGCTCACCAAGATGGATGGCGATTCGCGCGGCGGCGCGGCGCTGTCGGCGCGCCAGATCACCGGTGCACCGATCAAGTTCGCCGGCGTGAGCGAGAAGATCGACGGCCTCGAGGTCTTTGACGCCGAGCGCCATGCGGGCCGGATCCTCGGCATGGGCGACATCGTCGCGCTCGTGGAAGAGGTCACCAAGGGCGTCGACATGGCCGCCGCGCAGAAGCTCGCGGAAAAGGTCAAGTCAGGCAGCGCCTTCGATCTCAACGATTTCCTGTCGCAGATCTCCCAGATGAAAAAGATGGGCGGCCTGTCGGGGCTGATGGACAAGCTGCCCACGCAGATGACGGCCAAGGCGGGCCCTGTGGACATGGACCGCGCTGAGCGCGATGTGCGCCGCATGGAGGGAATCATCTGCTCGATGACAGCGCTGGAGCGACGCAAGCCCGAGCTCATCAAGGCCACGCGCAAGCGCCGCATCGCCGCAGGCGCCGGAGTTCAGGTGCAGGAGGTGAACCGCCTGCTCAACCAGTTCGAGCAGATGCGCGACATGATGAAGAAGATGAAGGGCGGCGGCATGATGAAGATGATGCGGCGCATGGGCGGGATGAAAGGCTTCCCCGGACCTCGCTGACGAGTGAATTTCGCACGGTGCGCTTTGCACATGCGCAGTGCAAAGCGCACGCCCCCGGGCCATTCACATTGACCGGCCCGCGCGGTCCCGCTATGTTTGCCGGACCCACCCCCCGACACCCGCTCCTTGACCTTCTTCCTCATCGTTCTCGTCCTCGGCCTCATTGGATTGTTGGCGGCCTGGTGGGCTTGGCGCTCGCGCGGTGCGCTCGGGAAACTGAGTCAAGGCACTGACAGCCTTGACACGCTGGCCGCGTGGCCTCCGTCAGCCACCCGCGTGCTGACCCAAGGCGAGCGCGCGGCCTACGATCTGCTTCGGCATGCGCTGCCGGCACACATGGTGCTGGCGCAGGTTCCATTGCACCGCTTCATCAAGGTGTCCACTCGCAACTCCTACTCCGAGTGGCTGCGGCGCGTGGGTCGGCTACATGCCGACCTCGTCGTATGCGACCGCCATTCGCAAGTGCTCGCCGTGGTGGAGATCCTTTCCGATGATGCTGCACCGGCCAGCCGCGTGCAGCGCCGGCGCGATCGCATGATCCGCGTCTTGCAAGCGACGCAGATCCCGGTGCATGTCTGGCGCGCTTCTGCCCTACCCCCAGTCGATGCAGCGCGAGAAGCCATCCTGCCAGGGGCAACATCTTCGGAGTTCGAGCCTACCGGAGCGCACGTCCAGGCCCGCGGATTCGGCGCGCCTTCGAACCTCGCAGCCTCAGCCGCGGATGCTGCCCCTTCCGACGAGGCCATGGGTCTTCGCGAGCCGCCGCCATCAACATGGTTCGATGACCTTGATTCCGCTTCGGTGCCGCTCGCGAGCATGGAAACCAAGCGCGATCGCCCCTCTCGCTGAGGCGCACTGCTCATCGTCGTCGCAGCAGCACATCCTCGTCAGCCCAGTAGCGCGTTGGCAAACTCCCGCGCGTCGAAGGTCTCCAAGTCTTCCAGCTTCTCGCCCACACCAATGAAGTAGACCGGCACGGGCCGCTCCCGGGCAATAGCCGCGAGCACCCCACCCTTCGCAGTGCCGTCCAGCTTGGTAACCACCAGGCCGGTAAGCTGCAGCGCATCATCGAAAGCCTTGACTTGCGTGAGCGCGTTCTGACCGGTGTTGCCGTCCACCACCAGCAGGACCTCGTGCGGTGCACCCTCCTGCGCCTTGCCGATGGTCCGCCTGATCTTCTTGAGCTCTTCCATCAGATGCAGTTGCGTGGGCAGCCGGCCCGCAGTGTCAGAGATCACCACCCCGCAACCGCGTGCCCGACCCGCAACCACGGCGTCATAGGTCACGGCCGCGGGATCACCACCTTCCTGGCTGACGATCTCCACGTTGTTCCGCCCAGCCCAAACTGCCAGCTGTTCCCGCGCGGCAGCGCGGAAGGTGTCGGCCGCCGCCAGCAGCACCCGCTCGTCCGCCTCGGCAAGATGCCGTGTGAGCTTGCCGATGCTCGTCGTCTTGCCGGCACCATTCACGCCCACGACCATCATCACGGTCGGTGTCGCTTCGCCAATGAATAGCTGCTTCTCCAGCGGCCGCAACAGGTCGGTGATCGCATCCGCGAGCAGCGCCTTCACCGCCGCCGCATCATTGGTGCGGGCCTCCTTGACGCGTTGCTTCAGGTCGTCGAGCAGGAACTGCGTCGCTTTCACACCCGCATCGGCCATCAGCAGCGCCGACTCCAGCTCCTCATACAGCGTGTCGTCGATCTGTGCGCCGGTAAACACCTGGGCGATGCTCGCGCCGGTCTTTCGCAACCCTGTACGCAGCCGATTGAACCAGCCAGCGCGTTCCGGCGGCGTATCCGCTAGCGCGGATGCCTCAGGCGCAGCCGACTCAAGCTCCGCATCGGGAGTCTGCGGTTCGGACGCCGTGACCACCGCCATCGGCACAGCCACGTCCTCAGCGGCCGGCACCAAGGTAACGGACGGCGGCAAAGGTTGCGCCGGGGTCTCGGCCGGTGAAGCCTCCTGTGGACGCGCACCATTCGAAGACTGCGGGGCCTCGACCAATTCCGGTCGAGGCGAAACGCCAAAGCCAAGCCGCTCGCGCCACGTCCTCTCGGGCACTGGCGATGCCGGCACGGGAAGCGTGACCTCATCGGCCGAGGGCGCGGGCTCGGCCGACGTCTTCTTCTTGAAGAAACTGAACATGCGTGAAGGAGCGCTGTCGTTAAGGGGGGTGCTGTAGACGAGCAGCCAACATGCCACGCTATACTCACGGGCTTCAGGCGCTTTAGCTCAGTCGGTTAGAGCGACGGAATCATAATCCGCAGGTCCGGGGTTCGAATCCCTGAAGCGCCACCAAAATGACAGCAAAAACGGCTCCGGATCGGAGCCGTTTTTGCTGGTGCCTGCATCCCTGCCGCAACAGCCACTGGATCCACACCATGTACCGCTGTGCCTTCCTTGCCCTGGCGACCGCCTGCCTTGTCGCCCCCGCCGTCGCCCAGCAGCGCAGCTTTCCGCAGCAGGCGCTGCGCGGCGCCCTGATCATCCAGTCACCCCCTGAAGCAGTGCTCAACGGCCAGCCGGCACGCTTGGCGCCTGGTGTCCGCATCCGCGGCCAGAACAACATGCTGGAGATGTCGGCGAGTCTCGTCGGCGCCAAGCTGCTGGTGCACTACACGCGCGATCCCCAGGGACTCATTCAGGAAGTGTGGATTCTCACACCCGCCGAAGCCGCGAGACAGCCCTGGCCGACCACCGCTGCCCAAGCGCAGGAGTGGGGCTTCGATCCCGTCGCGCAGGTCTGGGCCAAGCCATGAAGAAGGTCTACATCAAGACCTTCGGCTGTCAGATGAACGAGTACGACTCGGACAAGATGGCCGACGTGCTCCGTGCCGCCGAGGGCTACGAGCCCACCCCCGATGTCGAGCAGGCGGACCTCATCCTGTTCAACACCTGCTCAGTACGCGAGAAGGCACAAGAAAAGGTGTTCAGCGACCTCGGCCGCGTGAAGCACCTGAAGGCACGCGGCGTGATGATCGGTGTGGGCGGCTGCGTGGCGAGCCAGGAAGGCGCGGCCATAATCGAGCGCGCGCCCTATGTGGACGTGGTGTTCGGGCCGCAGACGCTGCATCGCTTGCCGCAGTTGCTGGCACGCCGTCGCGAGGAGCGCCGTCAGCAGGTCGACATCAGCTTCCCCGAAATCGAAAAGTTCGACCACCTGCCGCCCGCCCGCGTGGAAGGCGCCACCGCCTTCGTGTCCATCATGGAAGGCTGCTCCAAGTACTGCAGCTACTGCGTCGTACCCTACACGCGCGGCGAGGAAGTCTCGCGGCCTTTCGACGATGTGCTACAGGAGGTGGCCGGCCTCGCCGACCAGGGCGTGAAGGAAGTGACGCTGCTTGGCCAGAACGTCAACGCCTACCGCGGGGCCATGGGCGACACGGCCGAGGTGGGCGACTTTGCATTGCTGCTCGACTACCTGTCGGGCGTCCCCGGGCTGGATCGCATCCGCTACACCACCAGCCACCCCAACGAGTTCACTAATCGCCTGGTCGACGTCTACGCGCGCGTGCCTCAGCTGGTGAATCACCTTCACCTGCCGGTGCAGCATGGCAGCGACCGCATCCTCATGGCGATGAAGCGCGGCTACACCGCCATGGAATACAAGAGCATCGTGCGCCGGCTGCGCGCAGTACGTCCGGACATCCGAGTGTCCACTGATTTCATCGTCGGCTTCCCCGGCGAGACGGAAGACGATTTCGCAAAGACCATGAAGCTGATCGATGAGGTTGGCTTCGACGCCAGTTTCAGTTTTGTGTTCAGCCCACGCCCTGGCACTCCGGCCGCGGCGCTTGAAGACGACACGCCTGAGGAGACGAAGCTGCAGCGGCTACAGCAACTGCAGGCGGTGATCGAGGGCAACGCCCGACGCATCAGCGATTCGCTCGTGGGCAGCGTGCAGCGCATTCTGGTGGAGGGTCCATCCCGGCGCGACGCGGACGAGCTCATGGGCCGCACCGAATGCAACCGCATCGTGAACTTCAAGGGCCAGCGGAGTCTCATCGGGCAGATGGCGGACGTGATCATCACGCAGGCCTTCGCGCACTCTTTGCGGGCAGAGCCGGTGGCCGTCGCGGCGCCGCGCGCCGAAGAGGCATGAGCACCTTACACGTTCTGGAGCGGTTAGCGGCGCCCGGGGCCGAAACCCAGCCACCACAGGCTCAATGCACAGGCCACGACCATCGTGGCATACGTCGCCATCTTGCCGTCGCGACCAAACATCAAGAGCCCTCCGATGGAGGCGAGCGCCGCGTAAGCCATGGACCACATCGCCAGACGGCTCCAAGGCACGCCCTTGAGCGCCACTCGCCATAGCAACTTGGTCAGCAACGACGCGATCAGTCCGATGCCAACAGCAGGCGAGAAGAAGTTGAGCAAATGCCAAAGGCCGCCGAGCAGATCCAAGGGAAGTTCCACGAAAAGGAGAGAGTCTGGACGTGATCCCCATCAACTGGGCCAAATGGGCTGTCGGCGATGCTCAAGTCCTTGAGATAGCGCGAATTTTATAATTCGCACATGAGCGTGCTGGCCCTCGGACTGAACCACACGACCGCGCCGGTGGACCTGCGCGGTCGTTTTGCATTCTCTACCGAGCAGCTCGCTCCCGCGTTGCGCGCGTTTCGCCAGCGAGTCCAGCGCACCCCCGAGGCCGCGCTCGTCTCCACCTGCAACCGCACCGAACTCTACGTAGCCGGTACTCCGGGCGAGGCCTCCTCCCTGGCCGCCCCTGCACTCGACTGGCTGGCCGACATCGGGGGCGTTCCCGGGTATGCCTTGCGAGACTACGCATACGTGCTGCAAGGCGGAGCCGCCGCCCGACACGCCTTCCGAGTGGCCAGCGGGCTTGATTCCATGGTGCTGGGCGAGCCGCAGATTCTGGGCCAGATGAAGCAGGCGGTGCGCGAGGCCGACAGCGCCGGCACGCTGGGCACCACGCTGCACCAGCTGTTCCAGCGATCGTTTGCTGTCGCCAAGGAGGTCCGTACCTCCACCGAGATCGGCGCGCACTCGATCAGCATGGCCGCAGCCGCTGTGCGTCTGGCCTCACAGCTTTTCGAGGACCTGCACGAGGTGAAGGTGCTCTTCGTCGGCGCGGGCGAGATGATGGAGCTGGTCGCCACGCATTTCGCCGCGCGCCAGCCGAGGGCACTGGCCGTGGCGAATCGCACGCTGGAACGCGGAGAGAAGCTTGCTGGGCGCTTCGGCGCCGAAGCCTTGCGCCTAGCCGACCTCCCGCAGCGTCTAGCCGAGTTTGACGTGGTGATTTCATGCACCGCCAGTTCGCTGCCCATCATCGGACTCGGCGCGGTGGAGCGGGCGCTCAAGGCGCGTCGTCACCGGCCGGTGTTCATGGTGGACCTTGCCGTGCCGCGCGATATCGAACCCGAGGTGGCGCGACTACGTGACGTCTATCTCTACACGGTGGATGACCTGTCGGCACTGGTGCAGACCGCCGGCGAGAAACGGCAGGCAGCAGTTGCCCAGGCCGAGGCCATCATCGAGACCGGCGTCCAAGGCTTCGAGCACTGGCTGGACCAGCGCGTCACTGTGCCGCTGATCCAGGCGCTCAATGCCCAGGCCGACGATTGGCGCTCCACTGAAATTGCCCGTGCACGCAAGCTTCTCGCCAAAGGAGAAGATGTTGAAAGCGTGCTGGAGGCCCTGTCGCGCGGCCTTACCCAGAAGATGCTGCACGGCGCCATGGCCGAGTTGCACGCCGCCGATGCCGAGCAGCGCGCGCAGCTTGCGCGCACGGTGTCGCGCCTGTTTCTGCGCAGCGCGTCACGCAGCCCTGCCGACAGCGGACGTTAGCGCCCTCAGGCCGGCGACTCCGCGCCTTTCGATCACTCCGTGGCGCACGGTCGCCATACCATGCCCATCCCAGCGGCACAGGACACCCGCAAGACCCGATGAACGACTCCCTGCGCCAACAGTTCCACCGCCTCGAGCTCCGGCTGTCCGAGCTCGACGCCACACTCTCTGATGAGCGAATCGCGTCGGACATGAAGCGCTTTCGCGAGCTGACGCGCGAGCATGCCGAGGTGTCCGGCGTGGTCGAGCGCTTCCGGCGCTTCGAACAGCGCGAGCGCGACCTGGCCGACGCCCGAGAGATGCTCAGCGACCCCGACATGGCTGAAATGGCGCATGAAGAGGTGGCGCACGCACAAGCCGACCTCGAGCGCCTGAACCTGGAGCTGCAGACCGCCCTGTTGCCACGCGACCCCGACGATGCGCGCAATGCCTTCCTTGAAATCCGCGCCGGCACCGGCGGCGACGAGTCCACGCTGTTCGCCGCGGACATCGCCCGGATGTACTTGCGCTATGCCGAGCGGCAAGGCTGGCGAGCCGAGGTCATGTCCGAAAGCGTGTCCGAGCTAGGCGGCTACAAGGAGGTGGTGTTTCGAATCGAAGGCGGTTGCGCGTACGGAAGACTCAGGTTTGAATCCGGTGGACACCGCGTACAGCGCGTCCCGGCCACCGAAACACAGGGCCGCATCCACACCAGCGCCTGCACTGTGGCGGTGCTCCCCGAGCCTGACGAAGCGGAGGAAGTGCAGATCAACCCCGCCGAGCTGCGCATCGACACGTTTCGCGCCAGCGGCGCAGGCGGTCAGCACATCAACAAGACAGACAGCGCGATCCGCATCACTCACCTGCCCACCGGCATCGTGGCCGAATGCCAGGATGACCGATCGCAGCACCGCAACAAGGCCAAGGCCATGGCAGTGCTGACCGCGCGATTGCGCGAACGAGAACGCGCCGAGCGAGCAGCGCGCGAGGCCGCCACGCGCAAGGGGCTCATCGGCAGCGGTGACCGCAGCGACCGCATCCGCACCTACAACTTCCCGCAGGGCCGCCTCACCGACCATCGCATCAACCTCACGCTTTACAAGCTGCAGTTCATTCTTGATGGCGACCTTGACGAGGTGCTCGATGCGTTGCAAGCGACGCGCGCGGCCGAGCAACTGGCCGCCCTGGAAAGTGGCGAGGCATGACCGTAGACGAGGCGCTGGCCCGGGCACGCGAACGCGGCGTCGACCGGCTCGACGCACAGTTGCTCCTGGCTCGTCAGATGGTCCGTCCACGCACGTGGCTCATGGCGCACGGTGATCAGGCGCTGACCACGCAGCAGTCCGACGCCTTCCAGGCCCTCGTGGACCGGCGGGCCACTGGGGAGCCGCTCGCGTACCTCGTGGGCGAGAAGGAGTTCCACGGGCTCACGCTGGCGGTCGACGCCGGCGTCCTGGTGCCACGTCCCGACACCGAGACGTTGGTCGACTGGGGGCTGGAGCTGCTGCGCGGCCCGCTGGCCGGGGTGGCCACACCCCACGTCGTCGACCTGGGCACCGGCAGCGGCGCCATCGCACTGGCTCTCCAACGCGCCTGCCCCGCCGCCCACGTCACGGCCACCGACGTGAGCCCCCCGGCGCTGGAGATAGCCCGCCGCAATGCCGAGCGGCTGGGGTGCCCGGTCGAGTTCAGCCCTGGAGACTGGTGGGGCGCGCTCGGCAGCGACCGGTTCCATCTGGCGCTCTCGAACCCGCCATACATCGCCGAGGGTGACGAACACTTGGCACGGCTGTCCCACGAGCCGCGCAGCGCACTCGTGGCAGGCCCCCTTGGGCTCGAGGCCATCGAGCGAATCGTGGCCGAAGCCCCCAGCCACTTGAGCCCTGGCGGCTGGCTGTTGCTCGAGCACGGGCATGACCAAGCTGGCGCAGTACGGGCGCTGTTGCACGCCGCCGGTTTCACCCAGGCGCAATCCCGCCGTGACTTGGCCGGCATCGAACGCTGCACCGGCGGACGGCAGCTCTGAGGCATTACAGGCCATGGCGGCCACCCCACCCTCGCGCGGGTCTTCCCTGCCAAGTTGATCACGTGCCCGTGCGAGCCGAGTCAGACCGCCCGTATCGCACACACAAAGCTTCAACTGCGGCGTAGCATCAAAAACGAAGGGCCGGTCAGCGAGCCGTCCCAAGCAAGAACTGTTGGGGAGCTTGTCATGCGATCTGCACGCTGGTTCGTGGCCGCCGTCGCGGCCCTTGGCACCGCCGGCACTGCCTGCGCGGTGGAAGGCGATGGCCTCCTGGCCAAGGACAGCACGTGGCCCCGATGGCAGGCCAGGCTATCGATCCTCACCGCCACGCCGCTCTTGCGCGACGATCCCTGGCGCGCTGACCAGGGAGGGAACAGTGCGAGTTTCATGGGCGACTACTACTTCACCCGCTCGTTGGCCAGGCTCGGCAACACCGGCGGCTTCCGCGCCACCAGCGGCGTCCTGCTCGGCGCTCGCTCGACGTACTTGCTGTCCACGGGTCAGGCGGGTGGTGTTTTCAACGTCGAGCGGCGCAACGGCGGTCTGTGGACCTCGCTCCTCGCTGAGTCGCAAGAGACCGGTGCCGCACCTTATGTGGGGGTTGGCTACACCGCCCTGTACGGCAAAACCGGATGGGGCTTCAGCGCCGACTTGGGGCTGGTCGGCACGCAACCGCGCTCGCCGGTGAAGCTGGGCCGTGCGATCACTGGACAGCAGAACCTGGATGACGCGGTGCGCGAAATGCGGTTGTCGCCACTGCTGCAACTTGGCGTCTCGTATTCGTTCTAACGTGGCAGTGGCAGCAGGTTCGCGGCCTGTTAGTGCGCTTAGGGGTGTGAGCACATGGCGCACCGGCCTGTTGTACACCGGTCGGCTTGCCGTATAACCTCGGTTATCCGACTTCCCCAGGCCCTACCCGGCCCATTCCTGCCATGAGCGACGTTCAACAACGAATCCATGACCTCGTGACTTCGAGTCGCGTGGTTCTCTTCATGAAGGGCACGGCGCAGTTCCCGATGTGCGGCTTCTCGGGGCGCGCGGTCCAGATCCTCAAAGCCTGCGGTGTCGCAGAGCTTAAGACCGTGAACGTGCTGGAGGACGAAGACGTTCGCCAGGGCATCAAGGAGTACGCCAACTGGCCGACCATTCCGCAGCTGTACGTCAACGGCGAGTTCGTCGGCGGCTCCGACATCATGATGGAGATGTACCAGGCCGGCGAGCTGCAGCAATTGCTCGGCACCGAGGTTTGAAACCAGTGGCCGGTTCAGCGCGTGTCGTGGTCGGTGTAACGGGCGCCACAGGCGCCATTTATGCTGTCCGCCTGCTGGAGCGACTGCACGCGGCACGACGCGAGACGCATCTGGTGGTGAGCGCCGCCGGTGTGTTGAATGTCCATCACGAACTGGGCCTGGACCGCAAATCACTTGAGGAGTTGGCGGACGTGGCCTACAGCCCTTCCGACGTGGGTGCGGCCATCGCGAGCGGATCGTTCCAGGCCGACGCGATGGTGGTCGCGCCTTGCTCCATGAAAACGCTTGCCTCCATTGCGCACGGCTTTTCGGACAACCTGCTGACGCGCGCCGCTGATGTTGCGCTCAAGGAGCGTCGCCGGCTGGTGCTTATGGTGCGCGAGACGCCGCTCAGTCTCGCGCACCTGCGAAACATGACTGCCGTGACCGAGATGGGTGGCGTGATCTTCCCGCCACTGCCGGCGTTCTATCACCGGCCCCAGAGCATCGACGAAATCGTGCGTGATACCGTGGAGCGGGTGCTTGCACTGATCGGTGTGGAAGCGGCCATACCCCAACGCTGGCAGGGCCTATAGCGGCTCACACCTGGCTGGTTGCCTGGTACTCCCAGCTCTTGCGCGCACCGAACACCATATTGGGGTACTCGGCCCGCCCGCGGCTGCCGTTGTAGCGCCCGAGGGCCATGAACAAGTCGCCACGCTCGATATTGAGGTAGTGGCGTAGGATGACGCAGCCGAAGCGCAGGTTGGTCTGCATGTGGAACAGCGCCTGTGCGTCACCCGTGCCAATGAGGCGAGCCCAGAACGGCATCACCTGCATGTAGCCACGCGCCCCAACGGGGCTGACGGCGTACTTGCGGAAACCGCTTTCCACCTGGATCAAACCCAGCACCAGCGAGGTCTCCAGCCCGGCCCGCTTACTTTCATACCAGACCGTCTCAAGAAGCTCGTCGCGAGTCATGTCATCGCGATGGCGACGACGCAGCCGGCCGCTCATCTCGCCGAGCCAGCGCAGGTAATCCAATCGGGCCGCAGTGTTCACGAAGCTTGGCTTGGGCGGCGCGCTATTGGCCACCGCCGCGGCAAGCGCCGAACGTACGGAGTCGGCCAAGGGCTCCTCCACCTGCCGGCCAGCATGGGCTGCCGGGGAAATCAGCAGGCCAGACCAACCCGAAAGCGCAGCGAGGGTCAACGCGCGGCGGCGCCTTGCTTGAGCGGAAAGCGAGGACCTGAAACGGCAAGTGTCGGCTTCCAGCGGGAGTCCTTCGTGAACGGCAAGATCAGCTTGGGCCTTCGATGCCGCTCTGCGTTCCGGAGCGCCTGCATCCAGCACCGGCAACATGTCACACACTCAGCCGGGCCCTGACGAACGGCTCGATCTCGGCGGCAGGCACGGCGGTGGCCGCAGCCTCGCATCGACCCTGGTACTCCACCTTGCCTTCCTTGAGTCCACGATCGGAAATCACCACGCGGTGCGGCACGCCGATGAGTTCCCAGTCGGCGAACATGGCCCCGGGGCGCTCGCCGCGGTCGTCAAGCATCACGTCGACACCCGCGGCCGCCAACGCCTCATGTAGAGAGTCCGCAGCCGCCTTCACCTCCTGCGTTCGGTCATAGCCGATGGGGCAGATCACGACGGTGAACGGCGCAAGCGGGTCGGGCCAGACGATGCCGCGCTCGTCATGGTTTTGCTCAATGGCGGCGCCCACAATCCGTGTGACTCCAATGCCATAGCACCCCATCTGCATGAACTGCGGCTTGCCGCCCTCATCGAGGTAGGTGGCGTTCATGGCTTGCGAGTACCTGGTACCCAGGAAGAACACATGGCCCACTTCGATACCGCGCTGAATCGCCAATCGGCCCTTGCCATCGGGTGACGGATCACCCTCGCTGACGTTGCGAATATCGGCCACCACATCGGGCTCGGGCAGATCGCGACCCCAGTTGACGCCGGCGAGGTGGAAATCCACCTCATTGGCACCGCAGATGAAGTCGCTCATGTTGGCCACTGTCCGGTCGGCCACCACCTTGACGGCTTTGCGCGTGCGGACAGGCCCTATGTACCCCGGCCTGCATCCGAAGCTCTCTTCGATTTCGGCCGCGGTGGCGAAGCGATAACCGTCCTTCAGCCCCGGCAACTTGCCCGCTTTCACCTCGTTGAGTACATGATCTCCGCGCACGAGGAGAAGCCATATGACCGTGTTCCCCACGTCGCCGCAAGCACTCTTTTCGTCCGTCGCGATCACCAGGGACTTCACCATGCGCTCCAGCGGCACGCCGAGCCATTGAGCCACCTCATCACAGGTGTTCTTGCCCGGCGTGTGCGTCTTTTCCATGCCCGATGTAGGTGCCGTGCGCCCGGGCAGCAGCGGCAAGGCCTCGGCCAACTCGATGTTGGCTGCGTAGTCCGACTCGGGGGAGTAAACGATGGCGTCCTCACCGGTGTCGGCAATCACTTGGAACTCATGCGACAAGTCGCCGCCGATGGCTCCCGTATCAGCCGCGACGGCACGAAATCGAAGGCCCATACGCTGGAAGATGCGCACGTATGCCTCGTACATCGCCGAGTAGCTCTTGGAGGCCGTCACCTCGTCGCGATCGAAGGAGTAGGCGTCCTTCATCGTAAACTCGCGTCCGCGCATCACGCCAAAGCGCGGCCGGCGCTCGTCGCGAAACTTGGTCTGGATGTGATAGAAATTTCGCGGCAGCTGCCGATAGCTCCGCAGTTCCTGCCGCGCGATGTCGGTGATGACCTCTTCGCTGGTGGGCTGGATCACGAAATCGCGCTCGTGCCTGTCCTTCACCCGCAAGAGCTCCGGGCCCATCTTCTCGAAGCGGCCCGTTTCCTGCCACAGCTCGGCTGGCTGCACCACCGGCATCAACAGCTCTACCGCACCAGCGCGATTCATTTCTTCCCGAATGATCGCCTCGATCTTGCGGATCACCCGTAACCCGAGCGGCATGTAGCTGTAGATGCCAGCACCCAGCCGCTTGATCATGCCCGCACGCATCATGAGCCTATGGCTCACCACCTCAGCATCGGCAGGCGCTTCCTTGAGCGTAGAAATGAAGAATTGAGAGGCTTTCATGCAGGCGGGCGGGCAAATGACGGCGTGAAGTGCGGGTAAGCCGAGGGCTTGCTTCCGGACACACCGGTGCAATAATGGTTTCAACGAGATTTTGGGGTTGATTATGCTCGACCGTGAAGGGTTCAGACCCAACGTCGGCATCATCCTGCTCAACCACAAAAACCAGGTGTTTTGGGGCAAGCGAATCCGAACTCATTCCTGGCAGTTCCCGCAAGGGGGCATCAAATACGGCGAGACGCCCGAGCAGGCGATGTACCGGGAGCTCCACGAGGAAGTGGGGTTGTCGCATGAGCATGTGCGAATCGTCGCGCGTACCCGCGACTGGCTGCGCTACGAAGTTCCAGATCACTTCATACGCCGTGACGCGCGGGGCCATTACCGCGGGCAGAAACAGATCTGGTTCCTGTTGCAGCTTACCGGCCGCGATACCGACATGAATCTTCGCGCCACCGACCACCCCGAATTCGACGCCTGGCGGTGGAATGACTACTGGGTGCCGCTGGAAGTGGTCATTGAGTTCAAGCGCGATGTATATCAAATGGCGCTCACCGAACTGGCTCGCTTCCTGCCGCGCGGCAGCCATCACAATCGCTACTTGCGCTCCGGCATGCGGCCACACCACCGCGACGAGGATCCCCCGGTGAGAGAGTTGCACGACAGACAGCCGGCCGCCCCTACGACCGGCCCTGCTGAGGTGGAGGAACCAAAAGGCCCGGCTGCCTAGGCTCCGGCATGGCACCGAAGGCGATTCGCAGACGACTGGCGGCGACCTCAGCTCAGGACCAAGTTATCGCGGTGAATCATTTCGGGCTCGGCGCTGAAGCCGAGCAGTCGCTCGAACTCACCGGACGGCTTACGCGCAATGAGGCGCGCCTCACTGCTGGCGTAATTTGCGAGGCCGCGTGCGATCTCGCGGCCCGCCAAGCTGCGGACCGCAATCACGTCACCACGGTGAAATTCGCCGAACACTTCGACCATGCCTATGGGCAGCAGGCTTTTGCCGCCATCGCATAGTTGTGCTGCTGCACCGTCATCTACCACCACGGTGCCTCGCAGTTGCAGGTGATCAGCCATCCATTGCTTCCGAGCCGCCATCTTCTGCGTAGGCGCAAGCAGCGCCGTGCCGATAACCTCGCCAGCCGCAAGACGCACCAGCACGTCTGGGTCACGACCCCAGGCAATGATGGTGCTGGCACCGCTGCGCGCCGCACGACGGGCCGCCAACACTTTCGTGATCATGCCGCCCTTGCCGATGCTCGAACCAACTCCACCAGCCATTTGCTCCAATTCCGGCGCACCAGCCTGTGCCTCGTCGATGAAGCGGGCGTCAGGATCGCGCCTGGGATCGGCGGAGTACAGACCTTTCTGGTCGGTGAGAATGATCAACGCATCGGCCTCCACAAGGTTCGCCACGAGCGCACCCAAGGTGTCGTTGTCGCCGAATTTGATCTCGTCGTTGACCACCGTGTCGTTTTCGTTGATGACCGGGATCACCTTCAGGCGCAACAACGTGAGCAGCGTGGAACGCGCGTTGAGATAGCGCTCACGATCGGCCAAGTCGGCATGTGTCAGCAGCACCTGCGCGCTGCGCATGCCATGCTCGTGGAGCTTGGATTCGTAGATCTGCGCCAAGCCCATCTGGCCGACGGCCGCTGCAGCTTGCAGTTCATGCAGTTGCTTAGGCCTGGCGCGCCAACCCAAGCGCTTCATACCTTCGGCCACCGCGCCGCTCGACACCATAACCACCTCTCGGCCTTGTGCGGCGAGCACGGCCATCTGCCGGCACCAATTGCCCACCGCCTCGGCGTCCAGTCCGCGTCCGTCATTGGTGACGAGGCTGGATCCAACCTTCACCACAAGGCGCCTGGCATTCTTTAGCAGCTCACTCATGATGGGCGACTCTCCTCGGCCGCCGCAGGAAAGCGCGGGTCCGGCTCGACAGGTTGCGCACGCCCCACCTCGAACACGTGCCGGTATACGGCGTGAATGAGCGGCTCGCAGCCCTCGCGCGTCAGGGCGGACACCTGGAACACGGGGCCCTTCCACTTCAGCCGCTTGATGAAATCCTTGACACGCTTCTCACGCTCCTCGGCCGGCACCATGTCGACCTTGTTCAGCACGATCCAGCGCGGCTTGGCGTGCAACCCCTCATCGTACTTCTTGAGCTCTGCCACGATGGCCTTCGCCTGCGCTACGGGATCGACGCACTCGTCAAAGGGCGCAAAGTCCACCAGATGTAGCAGCAGATGGGTGCGCTGGAGGTGACGCAGGAACAGATGGCCCAAGCCCGCGCCCTCGGCCGCACCTTCGATGAGCCCCGGGATATCGGCAACCACGAAGCTTCGTTCCGGCCCGACGCGGACCACGCCAAGGTTGGGGTGCAAGGTCGTGAACGGATAGTCAGCAATCTTCGGTCTTGCGTTCGAGATCGCGGCAATGAGCGTGGACTTGCCGGCGTTCGGCATACCGAGCAATCCGACATCGGCCAGCACCCGCAGTTCCAGCTTGAGCCGCCGCTGCTCGCCGGGCCAGCCCGGCGTCTTCTGACGCGGCGTCCGGTTAGTACTGCTTTTGAAATGCAGGTTGCCGAAGCCGCCATCGCCGCCCTTTGCCAACAGAACCTTCTCGCCGGGCACCAGCAATTCGGCGATCACCTCGACACTGTCGAGGTCGGTGATGATGGTCCCGACGGGCATTCTCAGGACGATGTCGTCGGCGCCAGCGCCGTTCTGATCCGAACCGCGGCCGGGCTCGCCGTTGCGTGCGTCGTGCCGGCGCGCATAGCGAAAGTCGATGAGCGTGTTCAGGTTACGGTCACCCACCGCATAGACGCTGCCGCCGCGGCCGCCGTCACCGCCGTTGGGGCCACCGAACGGGATGAACTTCTCGCGGCGAAAGCTCACGCAGCCGTTGCCCCCGTTACCGGCAGCAACTTCGATGGTGGCCTCGTCAACAAACTTCATGGCTGGGACTTGTCTTCGGGAGATGCCTTGTCACTCGGCTTGCGCTGCAAGATGGACCAGATACCTACGCCGACGAGGATGAGCGGCCACCATTGCCTCAGCCAAGCCAACTCCAGCAGGCCCAAGTTGTGCGCCAGGAACAACACACCGACGATGATGAGAACGATGCCGCTCTTGTTCATGGGATCCTTGGCGAGTGCCTACGGTCTTCCCTGGATGTTAGTTGGTAATGCTGGGGCTCAAAAAACAAGCCCCGGCGAGCCGGGGCTTGTGCAGAGCAGGGGCAGGCTCAAACGGGCTTGACGTTCACCGTCTGGCGGCTCAGCGGGCCTTTGGTGGAGAAGTCCACCACGCCATCCACCAGGGCGAACAGCGTGTGGTCGCGGCCGGTACCGACATTGGAGCCTGCGTGGAACTTGGTACCGCGCTGGCGCACGATGATAGAGCCGGCCGGCACAGCCTGGCCGCCAAACACCTTCACGCCGAGCATCTTCGGTTGGGAGTCGCGGCCATTCCGGGTGGAACCGCCGCCTTTTTTCTGTGCCATGGTTCAGATCTCTCCTTGATGTTCGCCCTCAGGCGTTTACCGCGCTGATCTCGAGCTCGGTGTAGCCCTGGCGATGCCCCTGCCGCTTCTGGTAGTGCTTGCGACGCCGCATCTTGAAAATACGGACCTTGTCGTGCTTGCCATGGGCCACTACGGTGGCTTTGACGATGGCGCCTGACACCAAGGGAGTCCCAACCTGCAGGTCGCTGCCGCCGCCAACGGCCAGCACCTGGTCGATCGTGATCTCTTGGCCGACGTCCGCAGCAATCTGTTCTACCTTGATCTTTTCGCCAGCAGCAACCCTGTATTGCTTGCCGCCGGTTTTTATGACCGCGTACATATCAGCCCTTTCATTGAAACTCCGCCGCGCGGCTTCGGGATGGCGCACGAAACGAAGCCCTGCGTTTGGCGCAGAGCCCGTGATTGTACTATGCAGCCCCTCCCCCACCCCCGCATGACTCGATCACGCGGACTGCCGCAGGGCGGCTTCCTATAATCCGCGGGTGTCACCCCACCCCAGCGTCAAGATGGCGGCTGCTGTCCCCTCCACTTCCGCCGCGTCGTTACTGATGGCCCCCGACATGGAGAAAGTCGATGCGGTAATCCAGCGCCGCCTCGCCTCCGACATCGTCCTCATCAACCAGATCGCGCACTACATCATCAGCGCGGGCGGTAAGCGGATCCGACCAATGCTTGTGCTGCTGTTCTCTCGCGCACTTGGCTTCGAGGGCCGGGAGCGATTCGAGCTTGCGGCCACCGTGGAGTTCATCCACACCGCGACGCTTTTACACGACGACGTGGTCGATGAGTCGGCCCTGCGCCGCGGACGCGCCACCGCAAACGCGTTGTTCGGTAATGCCGCCAGTGTGCTGGTGGGCGACTTCGTGTACTCGCGCGCGTTCCAGATGATGGTCTCGGTCAACCGCATGCGGGTACTCGAAGTGCTCGCGGACGCCACGAATGTGATCGCCGAAGGCGAGGTTCTCCAGCTCATGCACATGCACGACCCCGACATCGCGGTGGAGGACTACTTGCGCGTCATCCGCTTCAAGACGGCCAAGCTATTCGAGGCAAGCGCGCGCCTCGGCGCGGTGCTGGCCGAGGCGCCGCACGAGGTCGAGGAGTCCTGCGCTGACTACGGGCGCTCGCTGGGCACAGCGTTCCAACTCGTGGACGATCTTCTCGACTACGAAGGCTCCACTCACGAGTTGGGCAAGAACGTGGGCGACGATTTGCGCGAGGGAAAGCCGACGCTGCCATTGCTTGTTGCGATGGAGCGCGGAAGCGTGCACGAGCGTGAACTGATCCGTCACGCCATCCAACACGGGGAGGTTGCACGCCTGCCGGAGATTGTGGAAATTGTCCGTCGCACCGGCGCCATCGGCGCCACGCGGGACGCGGCGCGTGCGCAAGCCCAGAAGGCTCGCGAGGCCGTTGGCGCCCTTCCCGGTTCGGCATGTCGAGAAGCTTTGCTAGAATTCTGTCTTCGATCCGTAGACCGCTCTTTCTGAGACGCGGTCGTTGATGGGATTGAAGCGGTGCGGCAGTCAAGCACCAACGCAATTCGGGGTGTAGCTTAGCCTGGTAGAGCGCTACGTTCGGGACGTAGAGGCCGGAGGTTCGAATCCTCTCACCCCGACCAAAGACTCATTGTGAATCAATGACTTAGAAGCCCCTGACGCAGGGGCTTTCGCTTTTCTGGCGTGGTCTAGTGGCAATTTGGTGGCAATCGCTTGCCCTTCGTGCCACTGACGCACAGGAATGGCTAAACCTTTTCCTGAATCCGTGGCTTCATGACGTACGGCGTACACCCTGAGGGTGCGGCGGCAGCTGCACGACGAGGCGGTTGCAAGGCGTTGCCGGGCGATGCGGGTTGCCGTGATCTACTCGCGGCCCATGCGCCCATTGACCGTCAAGCAACTCGACTACGACCTTACGCCCGTGGCCGGGCTTGCACTGGTGGGCCACCACCTGAAGCGGATGTCGCCGGTGTTCAAGCAGATCGACAAGGCCCTGCCGGTGCGCACGGGCGTGAAGACCAGCGACATCGTGCGAAGCTACGTCGGACTGCTCGTGCAGGGCAAGTCCGACTTCGACGCGATCGAGAACTTCCGGGGCGACACGTTCTTCAAGCAATCGCTGGGTATCGAGCTGCTGCCATCGAGCGTGACGCTGCGCCAGCGCCTGGATGCGCGCGCGGCGGAGCTATTCGACTTCGTGCCGGCGCTGATCGAGACCGTGCTGAGCGCCGCCCGCCCCGACTACGGCGTGTTGCCGTGCGGCTGGCTGCCGCTGGACATTGACACCTTCGCGATGGACAACGGCGGCACCGCCAAGGAAGGCGTGGGCCGCACCTACAGCGGCGTGGACGGCTACTGCCCGCTGGCGGCGTACCTGGGCTCGCACGGGTTCTGCCTGGAGCTGGCGCTGCGTCCGGGCGTGCAGCACTCGTCGCTGGAGACGCCGTTCAACTTCGAGCGCGTGATCCCGATGGCGCAGCGGCTGAGCGCGGCGGGCCCGAAGGCGCCGATCCTGCTGCGCGAGGACTCGGGCTTCGACTGCGCGGCACAGATGCAGGCCATCGAGTCGTACAACCGAGCCGGCTTGCCGCAGGTGGACTGGCTCATCAAGTGGAACCCGCGCAAAACCAACGTGGCCGAAGTGGCCGCGCAGCGCGATGCGGACCCGCACACGCGGTGGGAGCAGCCGCGCCGCGGCAAGCGCGTGACGATGTGGGAAGAGGCGGTGAGCATCGAAGGCGTCACGCGCCCGGTGCGCCGGGTGCTGCGCCTGATCCAGCCCGAGTTCCAGCTCGACGGCTGGACTACCAGCCTGAGCTCCGAGAGGTTCAGCGGGCAGGACATCATCGCGCTGTACGCCGACCACGGCACGCACGAGCAGTTCCACTCCGAGTTCAAGACCGACCTCGATCTGGAGCGGCTGCCGTCGGGCAAGTTCGATACCAATTACGTCGTGTGCGGGTTGGCCGCGCTGACGATGAACATCCTGCGTCTGATGGGCCAGGCCGGGCTGCACGGGCCGGATGCGCCGGTGCGCCACGAGGCCAAGCGCCGACGGCTGAAGACGGTGATGCAGGAACTCGTCTACCGTGCCGGCAGACTGATCGAGCACGGGCGGCGCTTGATCCTCGGGCTGGGCGCCAACGATCGATCGGCGAAGGCATTCACGCGAGTGCACGGCGAGCTGTTCGCTGCCTGCGGATAGTGCCCCGCACGTCGACAAGCCTGTTACTCCCCACGGATCCCGGAATCCGCGCCCCCAGCGCGCGTTGCGGCGTGGCCAACTTGGCCGCCACGCTCGCCTCTCCAGCTTGAACTACGCGCTTCACCGCCGCTTCGATGGCGTGCGGCCCGCTCGAATCGACACATTCGCATCGAACTGGACGCGGCGAGCCTCATTGGGACAAGGGAAGTTCATCACGCCCGCGTCGAGGCCACGGATCCAGGCTTTTTCCATAGACCTTGCTCCACAACAGACGGAGCAACGTCATGGCTTCCATCGAGAACCGCTCGCGGTTCAAGGTCACGGTCCAGAACCGCGACGACCTCACCAAGACCTTCACCTACAGCGCCGTCAAGGCAGTGAAGGCGTACATCGCCGAGATGAAGGGCAAGGGCTTCAAGCCCAAGGCCTCGCGCCTGAACGACAGCTTCGCGGTGCGCATCCGGCAAGTCGGCTATCCCGACCAGTGCCTGTTCGCCGCCACGGAACAAGAGGCCATCGACATCCAGCAACGCATGGAGTCGAAGCGCCGCCGCCAGGGCCTGTTCGTCGACTACGGCAAGGCCCGGCACGTGAGCTTCGGCGACCTGCTGGCGCGCCACCTGCGCGAAGAGTCGCCGCGCCACAAGGGCTACGAGGTCGAGGGCTACATCATCAACGCCATCCTGGAAGACGCGGGCCTGCCTCGCGTGGACGTGGCCGAGGCGCACCGGGCACACCCGCACCCCCACCTCAGCCTCGCGAACAAGAAGTTCCGCAAAGCGACGGGCAAGAAGATGCGCACGGCGTCGGTCACGTCCTGCTTCGTGCTCAAGAGCTTCGCCGACCTGCGTATTTCGGGAACGTGACCGCTCATGTCGGCCATCGTGGACTGACGCCGCTGAAGGGCGTCGGAGAAGTCGTTCCGGCAACGTGACCGCTGGTTTCGGCGATCGTGACCGCCGTGCTTGACAGCGGTGTTGCGTAGAGCTTGAAGTGTAGGGTCGGGTGGTGGGAATCAGGTAGTTGGGGCGTCCTCCTTCAGCGGCTTCCGTCGCTTGGCCGCCGCACGGGTGGCCTGTCCGGTGCGGCGTGATTCACCTTCGAGACTGAAGCGTCGGCAGCGCTGCATGAGCCGGTCGAGGATGGCGTCGGCCACGTTGGGGTCGCCCAGCCAGGCGTGCCAGTGCTCGATGGGCAGTTGATGGGTGATAAGCGTGGCGCGCAGGCTGGTTCGG
>CBFHAS010000037.1:0-32682 GCA_965653625.1 uncultured Burkholderiaceae bacterium
GGATCATCCATGGCCGACATCACCAGACGGCTCGGCTGGCGGCATCTGCGCGGGCGGCGGCTCTCCGATGACGCGCTGGTAGCGCGCCGTCACGTCGTGCAGGTTGGCGACCTCGGTGGAAAGATTCGACTCGGCGAGGGCCAGCCGGGCGTTGGCCTGCTCCAGATCGACGCCACGGCCGACCCCGGCACGCACGCGCGATTGGATCTGGAGCGACGCGTATTTGTGCTGGACGTAGTTGTCCTCGGCGAGCTGGACCAGGCGGCGGAATCGCTGCACGTCGTGATAGGCGCGGGCGGCTTCCAGCGCGGCCTGTTCCGTGGCGTCGAGCAGCTCGAAGTAGCGTGCCAGCCGGTCGTGGCCCAGGCGTTCGACGTCGCGCCGGGTGCCGAGGCCATCCCACAGCAGCTGCGTCAGGCTCAAGGCCACGCCGCTACGGGTCATCGACTCTCTTTGCTGACTGCGTGTGGTGATGCGATCGGAGTCGCGGCCGGCGTTCGCCGTCAGGTCGATGCGTGGAAAGTAGCCTGCGCGCGCCACATCCACGGCGTCCGTCGCGGCGCGCCAGGCGTGCAGCCTGGCCGTGACGTCGGGATGGGTATGCACCGCCTTCTCCACCGCGGACCGCAAGGGATCGACAGGCTGCGCCGCGGCGGGCAAGGCGATCATCAATGTCACGAGGCCGACGGCGGGGATGCAGGAGCGCATGGATGTGAGGTTCTGATTGCGCCCTTCCACGCGGCGCTCGACGCAGTGCCTGCTTGGCACGGCGGCAGTGTATGCGCGCCACTGTCGCAGCCATGCATTTGCATGTGTGCCCACGCTCTCGAGCAGGAGCCCGCTGTGCGCCACTTCACGCGCGGCAGAAAGCCTGTTGTGAGCGGGGTCTTCGCCGGATCTTGCGGAACGTGACTCCGGTCACAACCGCCCCGTGGGAAACCCTGTTCAAGTTGACGCACGGAAAGACGAAGACGACGAGTCAACCCGCCGACCGTGTCCGCCGCCCTGTCCCTTGCCGATGCTCGCCTGCCCGTGCGCTGCGAAAGCCCGCGGGCTGGCTCGTGGCGCCTCGTGAAGTGGCGACTGCGCTGCCTGTTCGTGGCGGGCATGCTGTTGGCGGCCTTGCCGCCACGTGCCTGGGATACCGAGCGCATGATGGCCGCAGCACGAAAGCTGGGGCCCCATGCCGTCGCGGGCGCGCAGGCCCTGCAGGTGGTGATGCAGGCGGCCGCTGACACGGATGAGGACGGCAAGCTGCAGGCGCTCAACCAGTTCTTCAACCGCCGGGTTCGCTCGGTCGAGGATGTGCAGCTGTGGGGTCAGGTCGACCGCTGGGCCAGCCCGCTCGAAACACTGGACAAAGGGGCGGGCGACTGTGAGGATTTCGCCATCGCCAAGTACTTCGGGTTGCTGGCGCTGGGTATTCCCACGCACAAGCTGAGGCTGGTCTACGTGCGGGCCGAAATGGGCGGGCCCGGCGGGCCCGTGCAGGCGCACATGGTGCTCGCCTACTATGCGGTACCGCAAGCCGAGCCACTGATTCTGGACAACCTCATCACCGAGCTGCGGCCGGCGTCGCGCCGACCGGATCTGGCACCGGTATTCAGCTTCAACGGCGAGGGTCTCTGGCAAGGCGTGGGCGGCGCATCGGCGGGCGATCCGTCCGCGCGCCTATCGCGCTGGCGAGAGATCCTTGCGAAGGCGAGGGCGGAGGGTTTTCAATGAGCCGGGGACCGTACGTGACCACGGAAGATGTGCCATGTCGCTGATCCGCCAGATATGGCTCGTGCTGCTGGGGGCGTTGCTGCTCGCCTTCGTCGGAAGCATGGGCGTGGCCATCGCGTCCGCGCGCGACACACTGGAGGCGCAGCTTCGCGTGAAGAACAGCGACAACGCGTCGGCATTGGCGCTGGCCTTGTCGCAGCAGAAGGGCGACCCGAAGCTCATGGAGCTGCTCATGTCCGCCCAGTTCGACACCGGCTTCTACCGCCGCATCCGCTTCACTGATGGGCAGGGGCGGGTCGCCTTCGTGCGCGAGGCGGCCGAGGCGCGTACCGAAGCGCCCGCTTGGTTCGCGTCAATGCTGCCGATCGATTCGCCACCTGGGGTGGCGCAGGTATCCGATGGCTGGCGCGCGCTGGGCACCGTGCAGGTGGAAAGCCACACCGCCTACGCCTACGACGAGCTGTGGCGCGGCAGCCTGCGCTCGGTCGTCGCGCTCACGCTCATCGGCTTGGTGGCGGCGTTCATCGCGCATGCCGTGGTCGCACGCATCCGCCGTCCGCTGGACCAGGCCGTGCAGCAGGCGCAATCGCTCGTGAACGGGCACTTCGTCAGCGTGCCGGAATCGCGGGTGCCGGAGCTCGCCCGCCTCACCCGCGCCATGAACACCATGGTGGCGCGGCTGAAGGTCGTGTTCGATGCACAGGCCGAGCAAGTCGAGGCGCTGCGGCGCGAGGCGCTCTCGGATCCGCTCACCGGGCTGGCCAACCGCAAGCATTTCATGGCGCAGCTGGCCGCCACGCTGCAGGGCGAGGACGGCACCGACGAGGGCGGCCTGGTGCTCATGCGCGTGCTCGACCTCGCGGGCATCAACCGCGCCCTGGGGCATGCCGCCACCGATCGCATGATCGCTGCCGTGGCGCAAGCACTGCAGGCCTACACACTCCGAGTTCCCGGCTGCCGGCTGGGCCGGCTCAACGGTTCTGACTTTGCGCTGTGCTTGCCGGTTGGCGGCGTGGCCCAGGAGACGGGCCAGGCGGTGGCGCAGGCGCTGCGCGCCGTGCTTCCGGCCTTCGGGCATGGGGTGTCGGTGGCTTTGGGCGCCGTGGAGATGCGGCGCGACATGGTCGTGGCCCGGGTGCTGGCCTCCGCGGATGCGGCGCTGGCGCTGGCCGAAAGCCGTGGGCCGTTTTCGGTGGAGCTGGTCGGCGCGGGCGCTGTCGCCCCTCCTTCGTCGGCATTCCAAGGCGAAGGCCATTGGCGACGGGCCCTTGACGAGGTGCTCGCACAGTCACGCATGCGGCTGGTTAGCTTCCCGGTGCTCGATGCGCAGCGCCAGCTCGTGCACCTGGAATGCCCGTTGCGCCTGCAGCTCGAGGATGGCGGCGCTTTCGAGCCCGCGGCACGCTGGCTGCCGCTCGCACTGCGCAGCCGTCTCACCGCGCGCATCGATGAATGCGCGGTGCAGCTGGCGCTCGCGGCGATCGCCGGTGACCGTCGCCCGCGCTGCATCAATTTGTCCAGCGCATCGCTTTCGGACAGCGCGTTTGCCTCGCGCCTTCGCGGCCTGCTGGCCGGCGCTTCCGAGCAGGCGCCGATGCTCTGGCTGGAAGTTCCTGAGCTGGCGGCCGTGGAGCACTTCGCTCAGGTGCGCGAGCTCGCGCACCAGCTTCGCCCCATGGGTGCGCGCGTGGGCCTGGAGCATGCCGGCGAGCGGCTCGCGCGTATCGAGCGGCTGTTCGAAGCCGGGCTCGATTACGTGAAGCTGGATGCAGCGGTGGTGCAGGGCGTAGCCGGTGACGCCGGCCGCGCCGGCTACCTCAAGAGCGTGGTCGCCATGCTCCACGGCCTGTCGATGCAGGTCATGGCCGAAGGCGTGAGCGAGGCTGACGATATCCAGGCGTTGTGGGGCATCGGCATCGATGCGGTCACGGGGCCCTGGGCGAGCAGCCGGCGGGCCGACATGGTGAGCGAGCCCGTCAGACCGTGACGTAACCGGACAGGTCCGGCATGGTTTCGTTCCCCTCGATCCAGCTCAGGTGCAGCAGTGAACCGGCGCAACTGGTGAGCTCCTTCAGGCTCACGGGTTTGGGGAGGAAGCGGCTAGCGCCTGCCGCCAGCGTGTTGGTCTGCACCTCCGTAGAGGCGCTCGCCGACACCGCGACGATCGGCACGGTGCCGAACACCGGGAGCTTGCGCAGGCGGCGGATCACCTCCAGCCCGCTGATGTCGGGCATGACGATGTCCATCAGCACGAGGTCCGGCAGCAGCGCCTGTGCCTGCGCCAGCGCGTCGTAGCCGCAGGCAGCCTGATAGACGTCGAAGCCGAGCCGGGTCAGCGCCTCGGCGAGCAGGGTGCGGTTCTCGGCGACATCGTCGACCACCAGCACCTTGCGCATCGGCCCGCGGTAGCCACTGATGACCCGCTCGCCACTCGGCGCATCGGGTACGGTGAGGTTGGTCGGCACGTCTATCTCGAACCAGAAGAGGTTGCCTTCGCCGGGGCGACTCTTCACATGGATCTCGCCGCCCATCAGGCGCACGAACTGCCGGCTAATCACCAGCCCAAGCCCGGTGCCGGAGCTTCGGTGCTGCACGTCACCCACCTGCTCGAAAGGCTGGAAGAGGCGCGAAACCTGTTCCTCGCTCATGCCGACGCCGGTGTCCTCGACCTCGAAACGAAGGCGCGAGGGCGGCGAAAACCGCACGCACAGAGTGACCTGCCCGCGCTCGGTGAACTTGACGGCGTTGTCCAGCAGATTGAGGAGCACCTGGCGCAGCCGACGCTCGTCGGCGCGTATGCCTTCCGGGAGGTCGGGCGCGAAGTCGCACACGAAGTGGAGGTCGGGCTTCTGCTCGGCCTTCACGCGGATGATGCTCGCGATCATCTGGAGGAACTTGTCCAGATGGAAGTCGGTCGGGAACATCTCGATCTTGCCGGCCTCGATCTTGGCGATGTCGAGGATGTCGTTGATTAGCGTGAGCAGGTGTTCGCCGCTTTGCCGGATGGCCGAGACGCTGAGCTGCTGCCGCTCGGTGAGCGAGCGGTCCCATTGGAGGAGCTGTGCAAAGCCCAGGATGCCGTTGAGCGGCGTGCGAAGGTCATGGCTCATGTTGGCCAGGAAGGCGCTCTTGGCTTGGCTGGCCACCTCGGCGCGTTCCTTGGCCGCCTGTGCCTCGGCATGCGCTTGGCGCAGCGCCTCTTCGGCCTGGCTTCGGCCCATTGCGTAGCGGATGGCGCGCAGCAACAGCGAGCTGTCGACCTGGCCTTTGACGAGGTAGTCTTGTGCGCCGGACTGCAGCGTATGCATCGCCACTTGCTCGTCGGTGAGGCCGGACAAAACCACCAGCGTGGGCATCTTGAGGCCGGTGGACTGCAGCCGCTGCAGCGTCTTCAGGCCGGTGCTTTCTGGCAGCCCCAGGTCGAGCAGGACCACATCGGCGCCATGCTCGCTCAGATGATGCACGCCCTCATTGAGGTTCCTGCTCCAGTGCAGGTCGAAGCGCAGACCGCGGGCCTCGCCCAGCATG
Source organism: uncultured Burkholderiaceae bacterium (assembly GCA_965653625.1). Lineage (GTDB taxonomy): Bacteria > Pseudomonadota > Gammaproteobacteria > Burkholderiales > Burkholderiaceae_C > Albitalea. The sequence goes on from CBFHAS010000037.1 coordinate 5,254, forward strand.
ATGTCGATCAGCCGGGCGTCGGCAGGGTTGTCCTCGATCAGGAGGACGCGGATGAGCGGACCGACCATGGATCAGAGCTCGGGGTGGGGCGGCAGCGTTACGACGCTGAGCCAGAACTGTTCGATCGCTCGCACGATACGCGTGAACTGCTCGAAGTCCACCGGCTTGCTCACGTAGCAGTTGCAGTTGAGGTTATAGGCGCGGTTCACGTCTTCCTCGGCCTGCGAGGTGGTGAGAATGACCACCGGAATGGTCTTCAGATTGGAGTCGCTCTTGATCGCTGCGAGCACTTCTCGCCCGTCCTTCTTGGGCAGGTTCAGGTCGAGCAGAATAAGGTCGGGCCTCGGGGCGCGCTCGTAAGGCGGCTGCTTGCGCAGGAAATCGAGTGCGGCCACTCCGTCGGTGACGACATGGATCTCGTTCCAGATCTTTCCACCTCTCAGCGCTTCGCGCGTTAATCGCACATCGCCGGGGTTGTCTTCGACCATCAGAATTTCTATGGGCTGCAAAGCCCTTTGGCCGGTCATTCGCGACTCCTCACTGCTCTGCGCAAACGGCTCGTGGACTATAGATCGGATGCCCATACCCCAACATGGCGCTAACCCAGGGGAACGGCGTGCGGCTGTCGGTGGGCGCCTGTGCTGGCATGTTCTGGGCGATTAGCGCGCAATAGTGAACACGAAGGTCGCGCCTTCGCCGGGTTGCGACTCCACCCATACCGTACCGCCATGGCGTTCGACGATCTTCTTGCAGATGGCCAAGCCGATGCCGGTGCCGGGGTACTCTTCGGTGCGCCCGTGCAGTCGCTGGAACAGCACGAAGATGCGCTGATGGTATTCGGGCGCGATACCGATGCCGTTGTCGCGTACGGCGAATCGCCAGTAGCCGTCGGTGCCTTCGGCGCCGATGTGCACGCGCACCGGTTCGCTGCCGCGGAACTTGAGCGCGTTGCCGATGAGGTTTTGGAACAGCTGCACGAGCTGAGAGCTGTCGCCCATCACCGTGGGCAGCGCATCGTGGGTCACCTGCGCGCCGCTTTCCGCGACGGCCACGCGCAGGTTGGCCAGCGCCGTCTCCACGATCTTGTTGCAGTCGGTGCATTCAAAGGGGCGCGCCTTGGTGCCCACGCGCGAGTAGGCGAGAAGGTCGTTGATCAACGCCTGCATGCGCTTGGCGCCGTCCACCGCGTAGCCGATGAACTCATCGGCATCGGCATCGAGCTGGCCTTTGTAGCGCTGGGCTACCAGCTGCAGATAGCTGGCCACCATGCGAAGCGGCTCTTGCATGTCGTGCGACGCGACGTAGGCGAGCTGCTCCAGTTCGGTGTTGGAGCGCAGCAGGGCCGCCTGCATCTCTTCGCGTGCAGCGATTTCCCGCTGCAGACGTTCGTTCTGTTCCGCTAGCCGGCGGCGCAGGCCGTACAGCGTGAGATGGGTTTCGATGCGGGCCAGCACCTCGGCGCCGTTGAGCGGCTTGGTCACGTAGTCCACGGCGCCGACCGCGAAGCCGGTGAGCTTGTCGGTGGTATCGGTGAGAGCGGTCATGAAAATGACCGGGATTTCGCGTGTGACGGGGTTTGCCTTCAGGCGGCGGCAGGCCTCGAAGCCATCCACGCCGGGCATCATGACGTCGAGCAAGATGAGGTCGGGGCGGACGAACAATGCGCGTTCCACGCCTTCTTCGCCGCCTTGAGCGACCACTGCCGTGTAGCCCTGCCGCTCCAGGTGGCTGGTCAGCACACCGAGGTTGGCGGGCATGTCATCGACGATGAGGATCGTCTTGAGATCGTTGATTTCGGCCACGGAATTCCTCGTGGGACTTTCAAAGCCAGTCTATGTCAAGGCACAGGCGTGCAAGCCTTGCATATCGGTCTCGTCCGACACGCCGTTGCGATGTTCGCCGGTCGCCCGCAGAGTCGCGCGCGCCTAAGGTTGCCCGGTCGTCCGTTGACACCCGGCGCTGTGCTTTGCCGCGCCGGCCAAAACTGCGCACCGGCATATCCGGTGTGGCCAAAGGAGAGAGCAATGAACTTTCGACAAACCATGGGAATCACCGCCCTCAGCGCCGTACTCGCCAGCCTGGGTCTCGCCAGCTGCGGCCAGGGCGAGAATGCGCCTATCGCACGCAATGACGCCAACACGGCGGTCGTGCGGGCGCAGTCCGGTGGCGACGCAGCGACGGCTGAACCCTCTCAGGCTGCGCGCGAAGCTGCCGAAGCCACCCGGCAGGCGGCCAACGAGGTGAAACAGTCGGCCCAGAGTGCGGCCGACCAGGCCACCGACAAGGTGTCCGACGCCATGATCACCACCTCGATCAACGCCGAGCTTGCGAAGGATCCAGCGCTCACTTCGCAGCAGATCGATGTCGATACCGATGGCGGCCGTGTGGCTCTGCGCGGCACGGCACCCGACGAGCAGGCTCGGGTGCGCGCGGCTCAGATTGCCCGCAATGTGCAGGGCGTCGTCGCCGTGGACAACCACATCACCGTCCAAGCCAAGAGCTGACGCCCGCCTTTCCATTTGACGTCGAGGGGGCTGGCCTGCGGCAGCCCCCGCATCGAGCGCAGCGACCCCGCGCTTCCTTGCTTGTTTCCGTCCACGCAATCACATACCCCTCCGTTCGGGCTGAGCCTGTCGAAGCCAGCGCGCATCTCGATGCAGGTGCGAACGGATCGGAGCGGAACGAGTCGTGACTTAGGGAAACCTCAATAATCTTGCCGACCTTGCGCCGCGCGACCGCGCCGCGCGGTTTTCGCATGGAGACTGCTCTTGTTCAGCGCGTTTGAAAGGCTCGTGCATCCCTATCCGGACGGCACGCCGGCACCCGCGCCGCGTGCCTTCTGGCCCTTCCTGTGGGCGTGCACCGAGGGGCTTCGAGGCTGGTTGCTGGCCATGACGGTGTGCACCGCGCTCCTCGGCGTGTTCGAGGCTTTGCTGTTCGGCTTGCTCGGCCGCGTGGTGGACTGGCTGGGCCGGTTCACGCCTGAGCGGTTGTGGGCGGACCAGGGAACGAACCTGATGCTGCTTGCGGGCGTGCTCGTGGCGAGCATTGCGCTGGTGGCGCTTCAGGCCACGCTCAAGCAGCAGACGCTGGCCGGCAACTTTCCCATGCGCTTGCGCTGGCATTTCCACCGCCTGCTGCTTTCGCAAAGCATGGGCTTCTACCAGGACGAATTCGCCGGCCGCGTGGCTGCCAAGCTCATGCAGACGGCGCTCGCGGTGCGCGAAACCTGGATGACGCTTTGCGAACTGGTGGTCTTCGTCGTCATCTATTTCGCTACGTTGCTGGTCGTGCTCGGGGGCTTCGATCCATGGATGCTGGTCCCCTTTGTCGGATGGGTCGGGCTGTATGGCGCCGCGCTGTGGTATTTCGTCCCGCGGCTGGGGAAGGTCGCGCAGTCGCAGGCGGACGCGCGCTCGCTCATGACCGGCCGCATCACCGACGCCTACACCAATATCGCCACCGTCAAGCTGTTCTCGCACGCCGGCCGCGAGGCCCGATACGCGCGCGGTGCGATGGAGGAGTTTCTTGTCACGGTGCATGCACAGATGCGTCTGGTGACCGGGTTCGAGATCGTCAACCATGCGCTGTCGATGGCGCTCGTGATCGGCACGGCGGGGGTGTCCTTGTGGCTGTGGTCCACAAGCGCGGCCGGTGTGGGCGCGGTGGCCGCCGCCACGGCCATGGCCCTTCGGCTGAACGGCATCTCGCACTGGGTGATGTGGGAGATGGCCACGCTTTTCGAGCACATCGGAACCGTGCAGGACGGTGTCGGCACGCTGTCGCGACGCTTGCAGGTGACCGACGCGCCGGGTGCCCGGCCGCTGGTGGTGCAGCACGGCGATGTCCAGTTCGAGCACGTGAGCTTCTCGTATGGCGAAGGTCCGCAGGCGCCGTGCGTCGTCGAAGCCTTGTCGCTGCACATCCGGCCCGGCGAGAAGATCGGCCTGGTGGGGCCGTCGGGCGCAGGCAAGTCGACGCTGGTCAACCTGCTGCTTCGCTTTTATGACCTTCAGGATGGGCGCGTGCTGATAGACGGGCAGGACATTGCCCAGGTCACGCAGGACAGCCTGCGCGCGCAAATCGGCATGGTCACGCAGGACACCTCCTTGCTGCACCGCTCCGTGCGCGACAACCTGCTGTACGGCCGCCCGGATGCCACCGAGGCGCAAATGCTGGCGGCGGCGCGGCGAGCGGAGGCACACGAGTTCATCGAGGCGCTGGCCGACGCGAAGGGCCGCCGCAGCTACGACGCGCACGTGGGCGAGCGCGGCGTCAAGCTCTCGGGCGGCCAGCGCCAGCGCATAGCGATTGCGCGCGTGATGCTGAAGGACGCACCCATTCTCCTGCTCGACGAAGCCACCAGCGCGCTGGACTCCGAAGTGGAGGCGGCCATTCAGCAGAGCCTGTACCGCCTGATGGAAGGCAAGACCGTGGTGGCCATCGCCCACCGGCTATCGACGATCGCGGCCATGGACCGGCTGATCGTCATGGACAAGGGTCGCATCGTGGAGGAGGGTGACCATCGCTCGCTGCTGGCCCGCGGCGGCCTGTATGCACGGTTGTGGGCGCACCAGAGCGGCGGCTTCCTGGGCGAGGACGTGGACGACGAGCCCGCAGGCTTGGTCACGCCGGGCGTTGTGCAATTGCAGCATTGAAAGGCGCGCGACCGGGCAGGTAAGTCTGTGCAACCGGCCCGGGGCAGCATGGGTGCGGTTATCGCGCTGGCTGGCACCTGGGCTCTAAGCAGATGGCCCGACCGGGTCGGGATGGGCGGCTCACAACTCCTATCAGCCGGTTGCAACGCGATACCGAACCACTGGAGCGCTGTGGTCACCATCCGGCCGTGCGCGATTTCAACGATTCGACCCTCTGGCGCATCAGCGCCTTCGAGCGGGTCCGGCAAGAGACGGGCGCGAGCGGCTTCGCGCGCTTGTCGGGGCCGACCCTGCTGCCCACCACTTTGCTCGACGATCTGCGCCGGCTCGACGCCCAACCGGCGAGCAACGATGTGCTGGAGGTCATCGCGGCATGTGTCCGGCACCGCGAGAGCACGCTGCTGTGCCTGCAACACGACGAGCTGGTGTGGCCGGTGACGCTTTTCCCGAACGAGCGCCTGTACCACTCGCCGCGCGACTTTGCATATGCGTCGATCACCGGGCTCGTCGGTCTGAAGGCGCTCACCGCCGAGCCGCCAGGCGTGAGGCCCCCGGGGCATTGGATGCAGGAGCGCGTGGCCGAAGCGAAGCACTACAGACCGCTCATGCCACTGCTGTGGATGCTCGCCCTGAACGGCCCGCGGCGCACGCTGCTGTCCGACATCGACGGCCATGCTGCGTACCGCATGGTGACGGGCGATGGCGGTGAGCGGCTGTCCGCGCCCGGTGCGCTGGGTTCGGCACTGGAGCGGCTGCAGCGCGAATCGGTGCCGCTGCGCGAGATCGCCCAATGGCCGGGGATGAGCGCCGAGCGTGCAAGCCGTCTGCTCAACGGCCTGTACCTGGCCGGCCGCCTGCTCGTCAGCCGCGCTCACGGGGCGGCGCGTGCGTCCCGCGATGCGGGCAGTGGGTGGTTCAACTGGCCCAGGAAGCGCTAAGGGCCCACACGCTCACGTCACCCGGAAGTTTTTGAACTGCCAGGGATCCGAGCGGTCGAGATTCTCGTCGAAGGGAAAATCGCGTCCGGCGAGCGGTGTCCAGTCGCTGTACACGCCGACTACAGGTCCGAGGTAGGGCCGGATCATCGGCATGACTTCCTCGTGCGGCAAGTCGTCCGGCTCCAGTACGCCGCGATCCGGATGGCGCATGGCCCACACGACGCCCGCCATCACCGCTGCTGTGACCTGTAGGCTGGTGGCGCTGTTGTGCGGGGCGAGGGCGCGTGCTTCCTCGATGGACAGCTGCGAGCCGTACCAGTACGCACATCGCGCATGGCCCATGAGCAGCACGCCAAGCTCGTCGCGGCCCCGGACGATGTCTGCGCCGAGGATTCGCTTGCCACGCTGTGGTCGCCAGCCTCGCCCCGCCAGCTCGTGCAGCGAAAGCACCGCGTCATCGCACGGGTGGTAGGCGTAATGCACCGTCGGCCGGTAGACCGGACGAACCGGGTCGCCGACCGTGAGGTGGTCGGCGATGGAGATCGATTCGCTGTGCGTGATGAGGAAGCCATGGATCGGGCCCGCCAGCGGCGTCCAGGTGCGCACCCGCGTGCCGGCGCCGGGGCGCTGCAGGTAGATGGCGGCGCGCGAGCCGTGCTCGTGCCGCGTGCCATCGGGCGGGAAGTGCCGTTCGTGCGTGCCCCAGCCCAGCTCGGACGGCTGCAGGCCTTCGCTGACGAAGCCGTCCACCGACCAGGTGTTGATGAACTCGCCCGGCTGCTTGCACAGGCTGCTCACCTGCGTGTCGCGCTCGGCGATGTGAATGACGCGAACGCCCAGCCGCCACGCCAGCTCGGCCCATTGCGCACGACTTGAGGGCGCGCCGTCGTGACCGCCCGCCTGCTGCGACAGGTCGAGCAGCGCCTGCTTGACGAAGTGCGACACCAGGCCCGGGTTCGCGCCGTGCGTGACGATGGCGGTCGGGCCGCCACGCCCGCGAAGGGCGAGCACCTCTTCGCGCAGGGCGTAGTTGGTGCGAGCTGCGGGCGGCGTCTGCACGTCGACATAGCCGCCGGCCCAAGGCTCGGTGCAGGTGTCCAGGTACAGGGCGCCGAGATGCTGGCACAGCCGGATGAGCGCGCTGCTGCTCACATCCACCGACAGGTTCAACAGGAAGTCCCCGCGGCTCAGGTGGGGTGCGAGCACCTCCCGGCAGTTCTCGGGGGAAAGTGCTGCCGAGAGGTGCCGCACGCCTTGCATCTCGGCTTGTGCCAGCTCCTTGTGGCCCGGCCTGATGACCAGTACGCGGTGTGGCGGTACGTCGATGTGCCGCAGCAGCAGCGGCAGCACACCCTGGCCGACGCTGCCGCAGCCCAGCATCACCAACTGCCCGTCGAAGTGATGTTCCTTCCGCACATCAACCATGGACCGTGGCTCCCGGTTGTCTCGGTTGGCCGTAGGGTGCCTTGTGCGCGGCAAAGCTCATGCCCGGTGTGCGATTCGTGTCCGCCCGTGTCAGCGCATTTCGTACAGAGCGAATGGCTTTCCTCTTGCAGCGTCCATCGGTGGGGGTCCATGGCGATGCGGTGGCGCGTTACCTAGTGTTGTAGCGAGCGACGCTGTCTGACGAGAAATCAAGGAGAACGCGTGATGAAGACCTCGCCGATGCCATTGCAGGACAGTGCCGGCTACGAGCTGCGCTTCCAATCACTGTTCGACGAAGGCCGGGCCTATGCCTTCCCGTGCGACGCCCAGGGGCGGGTGGACATGGACTCGCTGAGCGATCGGGCCCGGCAGAACTATCTCTACGCACGGGCCGTGATCGGCCGGGAGGTGGCCGTGCCTTCGGTGCGTCAGTGTTTGCACTGATCGCGTGATGCAGCCGGCGTCGCCATTCACGGGGCGGCGTCGGCGATCCCTCTGTTCACGGGATGCACCGGCTGGCCGCCGGCTGCCAAAGTGAACCCACCATGAACAAGGCGTCAGCGCGCGTACCGAGCTGGTGGCCCAAGCGGCTCGACTGGCGTTCGCGCGGGACCGCGGCCGCACTCGCAGCACTGCTCAGTTGCATGGGTTTCGAAGCGCAGCAGCGCAAGTGGATCTTCCAGCCGGGGCAGCGCGACGAGGAGGCTGCCGAGCAGCACAGCCTGGAGTTGCTGCAGGACCGCTGGATCGAGTTCGATTGCGCCGACACCGGCATGCAGGCGCGCCTGCATGCGTGGTGGCTGGGCCAGACATGCCACGACGCGCCGGTGATGCTGTACCTCCACGGCGCCCGCTTCGACCTGCATGGCAGCCTGCACCGAATCCAGGCGCTGCACGAGCTTGGCTTTGCGGTCCTGGCCATCGACTACCGCGGTTTCGGCCGCAGCACACCGGGGCTGCCGTCGGAGCGAAGTGCCTGCATGGATGCGCGCGCTGCGTGGTCTTGGCTTGCCGAGCGACATCCACTGGCCAGCCGGTATATCTACGGCCATTCGCTGGGTGGTGCCATCGCAGTGCATCTTGCCAGCAGCGTGGAAGACTCCGCGGGGCTCATGGTCGAGGGCACCTTCACCTCGATTCCCGAGGTCTTCAGCACCATGCCTTGGGGCTGGCTGCCCATCGGCGCACTGATCACCGAACGCTTCGATTCGGCCCAGCGCATCGCGCAGGTCCGCTCGCCGCTTCTGGTCATCCACGGCAGCCAAGACGAAACCATCCATCCCGATCTCGGCCGGGCTCTCTTCGAGCTCGCCATCGGGCCGAAGCGCTTCCTGCTTGTCGAAGGCGGCTCGCACCACGACACGCATCTCGTGGGCTACGCGCTGTACCGGCAGGCTCTCAGAGAGCTGTTCGCGCTGTCGGTCTGAGAACCTTCAAAGTCATCGAACAGCGGTGGATCGAACGGCGGGGATGAGACGCTTGTCGTCTGAGCTCCGCTTTTCGATGCCCCAGGACGGCAGAGTGTGCGATTGCGGTGTCGTCCTTTAGAAGGCTTGGCGGAAGCGGTGGGATTCGAACCCACGGATGGGTCTCCCCATCGCTGGTTTTCAAGACCAGTGCCTTAAACCGCTCGGCCACGCTTCCAGCGGCGGCCATTGTAGTGGGCGGGTCGCTGCCGAGGCGGTGGTGCTGGCTTCGGTGCTGCTTGTGGAGCACACCCCCGCTGCGCCCGGCATGCGGCGGTCTCCATCGCCGCGCCGGGACTGGAAGTCGTCTTCCAGCCGCTCTACGCGGTCGAGCCGTCTGCCGGCGCCGGGCCTTGACCCGCGGCATGGGGCTTGGGGCGCAGGGCCGGGCGGCAAGTCACCTGCGTCACCTCTCGACGGCCGCCGTCGATACGCACGGCGGTGAGCTGGCCGCCCCACACGCAGCCGGTGTCCAGCGCGAGCAGGTCGGGGCGGTTCACCAGCCCGAGGCTGGACCAGTGACCGAAGGCGATGGGAACGCCTTGCGTTCGGCGGCCGGGAGCTTCGAACCAGGGCAGCAGGCCGGGCGGCGCGGCGCCAGCGTTTTCCTTCACCTTGAGGTCGAGGCTGCCGTCCGGCCTGACGAACCGGATGCGCGTGAGCACGTTTACCGTGAAGCGCAGGCGCTCGGCGCCCGTCAGGCCGTCGTCCCAGCGTGAGGGCTCGTTGCCGTACATCACGGCGAGGAAATCGCCCAGGCGGTCGCCGCGCAGGTGCTGCTCTACTTCCGCGGCGAGGCCCAGCGTGGTGTCCAGGTCCCATTGGGGAACCACGCCGGCATGAACCATGAGCCAGCCATGGGCATGAACCGCGAGGCGGTGATCGCGCAACCAGTCGATCCAATGCTCGCGATCCGGGGAGTCCAGGATGTCGGCCAGCGTGTCGTCACCGTGCGCATGGCGCAAGCCCGCGGCCACGGCCAGCAGGTGCAGGTCATGGTTGCCGAGCAGGCAGGTGGCGGCGTTGTCCAGTGCGCGTAGCCGGCGCAATGTCTCGACGTTGTGGGGCCCGCGGTTGACCAAGTCGCCCAGCACAACCACGTGATCGCGCGAAGGCGAAAAGCCGATCTGCGCCAGCAGCCGGTCGAGCGCATCGCAGCAGCCCTGCACGTCCCCGATGATGAAATTCATGCACGCTTTCGTTTCCTGGAAAGCCTCCGCACGGCGCGGCGACCCGTCGGATGATTCTGCTACGCTCCCCGCTTTCCCCTGCGCGATCGCCGCATGGACGTCGCCTTACTGATCTTTCTCATACTGCTCAACGGGGCGTTCGCCATGTCCGAGATGGCGCTGACCGCGAGCCGGAAAGCGCGGCTGCAGGTGATGGTGGAAAGCGGCGCGTCGGGTGCGCAGGCGGCAATGGACCTGCACGACAACCCGACGAAGTTCCTGTCGGTGGTGCAGATCGGCATCACATCCATCGGCGTGCTCAACGGCATCGTGGGCGAAGCGGCCTTTGCCGGCCCGTTCGCGCAGTGGTTGCTGGCCACTTTTCCCGTTAGCGCCCAGGCGGCCGACATCACGGCGACCGGGCTGATCGTGGTGGTTATCACCTTCCTCACCATCATCTTCGGCGAGCTCGTGCCCAAGCGGCTGGGGCAGATGTACCCCGAGCAGACGGCGCGGCTGGTGGCACCTCCGATGGAAGCGCTGTCGATGATCGCGCGCCCCTTCGTGCGCTTGCTGTCGGTGTGCACCGAGGGCACGCTGCGCCTGCTGGGTATTCAGGCCGGGCCGTCCCGAAGCGTCACCGAGGAAGAGATTGCCGCGAGCCTGGAAGAGGGTCTGGACGCCGGGGTGATCGAGGCGCAGGAGCACCAGATGGTGCGCAACGTGTTCCGGCTCGACGACCGCCAAGTGGGCTCGATGATGATCCCGCGTGTGGAGATCGTGTGGCTCGACGCGGACGCCACGAGCGACGAGGTGCTTCGCGCCATCAGCGAAGAGGAGCATTCGCGTTACCCCGTGTGCCGCGGAAGCCTGGACGATGTGCTTGGCGTGGTGTCGGCGCAAAGCTTGCTGCAGCAGCAGATGCAGGGCCGGCCGCTTTCCCTTACCGAGAAGCTGGAGCCGCCGGTGTTCGTGCCCGAGACGCTTTCGGGCATGGAACTGCTGGAGCACTTTCGGGCCTCGGGTGCGCAACTGGTATTCGTGGTCGATGAGTACGGTGAAGTGCAGGGCGTGATCACCGTGCGCGATGTGCTGGAGGCGATCACCGGCGAGTTCACCACTGCGGTGGCGGAAGACGCCTGGGCCGTGCGGCGTGAAGATGGCAGCTGGCTCTTCGATGGCCTGATCCCCGTGCCCGAGCTCAAGGACCGGCTGGATCTCAAGGAGCTGCCCGAGGAGGATCGCGGCCGCTACAACACGCTGGCCGGGATGATCATGCTGCTGCTCGGTCGCCTGCCGCACACCGCGGACACCGCGGAGTGGGAAGGCTGGCGCTTCGAGGTGGTGGACCTGGACGGCAAGCGGGTGGATAAGGTGCTCGCCACGGCGCTGGAGCCCGTGCAGGAAGACCCGGTGTTGCCTGGGGTGTCGCGGTAGACGCTTAGCGAGGAAAGTTTCGCGGGTCCTCCTCAAGCTTAAGTGCGAACGGCGTTCGTCGAGTGTGCACCACGGTTGGACAGCATTCGCTGATCAACTTACTTCCCGTTCGGGCTGAGCCTGTCGAAGCCCCGGCACCCAGGGGGCACCTCAAAGCTCACCGTGACGCTGCCCCCAGCTGGCGCGACAGCTCCCGCGCACTGCGCTTGAGTGCCGCTCCGACCATCCCGTCCCAACGCGAATCGAAGATGGCCGTGGGCCCGATGGCCGTGAGGCTCAAGACCATCTTGCCGCTCTCCTCGAACACCGGCGCGGCCATTGCGCTCACGCCGGGCACGGCGCCGCCGGTGATGCGGCTGGCGCCCTGGCGGCGGATCTCGGCCCACTCGGCTTCGAGCTGTCCGTTGACCCCGGCCGTAAGCCGCGCCGGGACGGCATCGCCCCGCGCACGCAGTTCGGCCGCCTGCTCCTCGGCCAGTGCGGCCAGCACCGTGTCGCGCGGCAGGTGGGCCGCGAAGAGCATGCCCGATGCCGTGCCGCGCAGGCTCATGACCGTGCCGTGCCGCATGTTGACGTGCACGGGGCTTGGCGCTTCCTCGATGCGCACGATGGTGGCGCCACGGTTGCCCCAGACCGCGATGGCGATGGTGTGGCCCAGCTCCTGTGCCAACTGGCGCAGCATCGGCGTGGCCAGCCGCACCGGGTCGAACTGCTGCAGGCTGATGAGGCCCAGTTGAAGCGCCAGTGGGCCCAGCCCGTAGCGGCCGGTGCCCTCGTCCTGCGCGATCAAGCCCAGCTTGCCGAAGCTCACCAGGTAGGGGTGCGCCTTGGCCGCCGACATGCCGGCGTCGCGCGCCAGGTCCTTGAGCGCCATGGGGCGCCCGGAATGAACCAGCGCCAATAGCAACTGGCCGCCCACCTCCACGCTCTGGATGCCGCGCTGCTCGCGCTCTGTGCTGTCTTCCCCCGGCACGCGGACTGCCGGCAACGAATCGATGGCCATGTCGGTGTTTTTACTTAATCAAACTGGTTAGACATTAGCGAACTTGTTGACTAGGATCAAGCTGTTCAGCAATGACGAATAGTTTCGCTTATAGCGAACGGAGTGCCCGATGAGCAAAGCCTTTGCCAGCCAGGCTGACCTTGCCGAGAAGCAGGTCAGCTTCACCAAGCTTTCCGACAACGCCTATGCCTACACCGCCGAGGGCGACCCCAACACCGGCGTGATCGTCGGCGACGACGCCGTGATGGTGGTCGATACCCAGGCCACGCCGGTGATGGCGCAGGACGTGATCCGCCGTATCCGCGAGGTGACCGACAAGCCCATCAAGTACGTGGTGATGAGCCACTACCACGCGGTGCGGGTGCTGGGTGCATCGGCTTACCGGCCGCAGGACATCATTGCCAGCCAGGACACCCACGAGCTCATCGTCGAGCGCGGCGAAGCCGACATGAAAAGCGAGATCGGCCGTTTTCCGCGGCTGTTTCGCGCGGTCGAGACGATCCCCGGCCTCACCTGGCCCACCCTCACGTTCAAGGGCGAAATGACCGTGTGGCTCGGCAAGCTGGAAGTGCGGCTGATGCAGCTCGGCCGCGGTCACACCAGGGGCGACACCGTGGCGTGGCTGCCGCAGCAGAAGATCCTGTTCAGCGGTGACCTGGTCGAGTTCGATGCCACGCCGTACGCGGGCGACGCCTACTTTCAGGACTGGCCGCACACGCTGGACCGCATCGCTGCCTTGCAGCCCGAAAAGCTCGTGCCCGGACGGGGCGCCGCACTCACGACGCCGGAGATGGTGCAAAAGGGGCTGGCCGGCACCCGCGCGTTCGTGAGCGATCTTTACGCCAGCGTGAAAGCTGGCGCGGGGGCGGGCAAGGACTTGCGCAGCATCTACAAGGAAGCGCATGCCGCGCTGTCGCCAAAGTACGGGCAGTGGGTGATCTTCGATCACTGCATGCCTTTCGACGTGACCCGCGCGCTCGACGAGGCGACGCAGCACCCCGACCCGCGCATCTGGACGGCTGAGCGTGACAAGGCCATGTGGGAGCAACTAGAGTCATGAGCCCAGCCCGGCTGCCCGAAGGGGCAAATTCCTCCCGGAGGGGCGATTACCGCCAAGGGGGCTCCAATGAGCGCCACCGCGTTGCCTGAAGTCGACTACCAATCGCTGGAGTTCGAGTACCGCCGCAGCGCCGACCAGTCGACCGCCGAACCCGCGTACTACCCGGTGGTGGTCGTGGGCGCGGGCCCGGTGGGCCTGAGCCTCGCCATCGACCTGGCCCAGCGCGGCACGCAGGTGCTGCTGCTCGACAACGACCATCGGCTGTCCACCGGCTCGCGGGCGATCTGCTTCGCCAAGCGCACGTTGGAGATCTTCGACCGCCTCGGCTGCGGTGATGCCATGGTGGCCCGGGGCGTGTCTTGGCACGTGGGCCGTGTGTACTTCCACGACCAGGAGGTCTACCGCTTCGACCTGCTGCCCGAGCCGGGCCACGAGCGGCCCGCCTTCATCAACCTGCAGCAGTACTACGTGGAGGGCCTGCTGACCGAGCGCGCGATGGCGCTGCCGAATTTGGAGGTGCGCTGGAAGAACAGCGTGGTCGGCGTCGAGCAAGGCGAAGACCGGGTGCTGCTCACCATCGACACGCCCGACGGCCCGTACCGCATGGCCGCCGGCTACGTGTGCGCGTGCGACGGGTCGCGCTCGCCGTTGCGCGGGATGCTGGGCTTGCACACATCGGGCCGCGTGTTCAAGGACCGCTTCCTGATTGCCGACGTGCGCATCTCGGGGCTGGAGTTGCCGTGTGAACGCCGCTTCTGGTTCGATCCGCCCTTCCACCCGGGGTGGAGCACGCTGCTGCACAAGCAGGCCGATGGCGTGTGGCGCATAGACTTCCAGCTCGGCTGGGATGCCGACCCCGAACGCGAGCGACAGCCCGAGCACATCATGCCGCGCGTGAAAGCGGTGCTGGCGAGCATCGGCGCGGCCGATCGCGAGGTGGAACTGGTGTGGGCCAGCGTCTACACCTTTGCCTGCCAACGCATGCACAGCTTCCGGCACGGCAGGGTGCTGTTCGCCGGGGATTCGGCCCATGGTGTGTCGCCCTTCGGCGCGCGCGGTGCGAATTCCGGCGTGCAGGACGCGGAGAACCTGGCTTGGAAGCTGGTGCGGGTGCTGCGCGGCGAGTCGCCCGATGCGCTGCTGGACAGCTATGCCCGCGAGCGCGAGTACGCGGCGGACGAGAACATTCTCAACAGCACACGCGCCACCGACTTCATCACGCCCAAGAGCGAGGTGAGCCGGCTGTTCCGCGACGCGGTGCTCGATCTCTCGCGCGAACACACCTTCGCCCGCAGGCTGGTCAACAGCGGTCGCCTGTCGGTGCCCGCCACGCTGACCGAATCGACTCTCAACACGCCCGACCGCGATGGGTTCGAAGGCACCATGGTTCCCGGCGCGCCGGCGCTGGATGCGCCGCTGGCGCGCAACGGACGGCCCACCTGGCTGCTGCGCGAACTGGGGCCAGACTTCACGCTGCTGGTGTTCGGCACCGCGCCCGAATGGGCACGTGCCTTGCCATTCAAAACGATGGCCATCGATGGCGATGCGCTCACTGACCCCGAACGATTCGCGGAGCAACGCTACGACGCGCAGCCGGGCACTGCCTACCTCATTCGCCCCGATTCACATGTCGCGGCGCGCTGGCGCAGCCCTTCGGAGGCGCGGGTGCGCGAGGCGCTGGCCCGCGCCTGCGGCGAGCCTTCTGCCCTCGCACCCCGACCGTTGCACGAGACGACGCCATGCTGATCACCGACCCCAACCTCGAAGCACCCGATGACTTCTACGAGGCGCTCATCGACAGCCATCGTGGCCTGGATGCGGCGCAAAGCCATGCGCTCAATGCGCGCCTGGTGCTGCTGCTGGCCAACCACATCGGCTCGCTGGCCGTGCTGAAGGAGGCGCTCGAACTTGCGCGCTCCGCCGGCCGGCTCGAATGACTTCGCAGCACGCCATGGACCAACCCATTCGATACCACTCGGGCTTCGGCAACCACTTCAGCAGCGAGGCCGTGCCCGGCACGCTGCCGCAGGGGCGCAACAGCCCGCAAAGCGTGGCGCGCGGCCTGTATGCCGAGCTGTTTTCCGGCACGGCGTTCACCGCGCCGCGTGCCGAGAACCGCCGCACCTGGCTGTATCGACGCAGGCCGTCGGTGCACTGCGGTGGCTACGAGGCCTACGCGCAGCCGCATTGGAAGACCGGCGCACGCGACGGCGTGGCGGCGCCGCCCGATCCCATGCGCTGGCATCCCATCGCGGTGCCGACCGAGCCGCTGGACTTTGTGGACGGCATGCGCACCGTGGTGGTCAATGGCCACCCCGAGGCGCAGACCGGTATCGCCGCTCATCTGTACCTGGCCAACCGCTCGATGAGCGGCAGCGCTTTCGTCAACGTTGACGGCGAGATGCTTGTCGTGCCGCAGCAGGGACGGCTGACCATCACCACCGAGCTGGGCATGCTGGAGGTCATGCCGGGCGAGATTGCGCTGCTGCCGCGCGGCATGGCGTTCAGCGTGGCGGTTGATGGCCCCTCGCGCGGCTACGTGTGTGAGAACTACGGCGCTCCGTTCAGGCTGCCCGAGCTGGGCCCCATCGGCAGCAACGGGCTGGCCAACCCGCGCGACTTCCTCGCGCCGGTGGCGCGCTTCGATGTGGCGCCCGGGCCTTGCCGCATGCTGCGCAAGTTTGGTGGTGCGTTGTGGGTGGCGCAGGCGGAGACTTCGCCCTTTGACGTGGTGGCCTGGCACGGCAACCTCGTGCCGCTCAAGTACGACACCGCACACTTCAACACGATCGGGTCGATCAGCTTCGACCACCCCGATCCCTCGATCTTCACCGTGCTCACTTCGCCGTCGGATACGCCGGGTACGGCCAACTGCGACTTCGTCATCTTCCCGCCGCGCTGGCTGGTGGCCGAAGACACCTTCCGCCCGCCCTGGTACCACCGCAACGTGATGAGCGAGTTCATGGGCCTGGTGCGTGGGCAGTACGACGCCAAGCGCGAAGGCTTCACGCCCGGCGGCATGAGCCTGCACAACGCCATGGTGCCGCACGGGCCCGATGCGCAGGCATTCGATGCGGCGACGAAGGCGACGCTTGCGCCCCAGAAGCTGGACGACACGCTGGCGTTCATGTTTGAGAGCCGCTGGCGCATGCGACCGACCGAGTTCGCCCTGCGTTGCGGCGCGCTCGATGCCTCTTATGCCGATTGCTGGCGCGGCCTGAAGGACCATTTCCAATGAACACCATGCTCGACGATACCCACGACCCGGCGCTGCGCAGCTGGGTGGCCTCGGCCCAGGAGTTCGGGTGCGACTTCCCTATACAAAACCTGCCCTTCGGCCGATTCCGCCGGGCGGGTGGCCTGGAGCCGTGGCGCATCGGCGTGGCCATCGGCGACCAAGTGCTCGATCTGGCGCAGGCGGCCCAGCACCCCGGCTGGACCGACGAGCAGTTCGAATGGCTGATGCCGCTTGCTCAAGGGGAGATGAACGACTTCATGGCGCAGGGCCCAAGGGCACGGCGTGCGGTGCGCGCGCTGCTGTCGCGGGGGCTGCGAGATGGCAGCGAGTGGCGCTCGCGGCTGGAGCCTTGCCTGCTGCCGCAGGCCCACGCGGTGATGGCGCTGCCCTGCGACATCGGCGACTACACCGACTTCTACACCGGCATCCATCACGCCACTGCGGTGGGGCGACTTTTTCGCCCCGACCAGCCGCTCATGCCGAACTACAAGTACGTGCCCATCGGCTACCACGGCCGCAGCTCGTCCATCGTGCCCAGCGGGCACGACGTACGCCGACCACTGGGCCAGACGAAGGTTGAGGCGCCCGAACCGCAGTTCGGCGCGAGCCGCCGGCTCGACTACGAGCTGGAGGTGGGCGCGCTGATCGGCGCGGGCAACGAGCTCGGCCAGCCCATCACCATGGCGAACGCCGAAGATCACCTATTCGGCATGGTCTTGCTCAACGACTGGTCGGCGCGCGACGTGCAGGCCTGGGAGTACCAGCCGCTGGGCCCGTTCCTCGCGAAGAACTTCGCCACGACGGTGTCGCCGTGGGTCGTGACCATGGAGGCCATGGCGCCGTTTCGCGCGCCTTTCCGGCGGCCGGCCGGCGACCCGGCACCGCTGCCTTACTTGGACAGCGCGGCCAACCGCGATGGCGGCGCGGTCGACATGGTGCTGGAGGTCTGGCTGCAAACGCCCGCCATGCGCGAGGGTGGTGTGCCGGCGGTCAGGCTGTCGCAGTCGAATCTGGCCGATGCCTACTGGACGCTGGCGCAGTTGGTGGCGCACCACACCAGCAACGGCTGCAATTTGCGGCCCGGCGATCTGCTGGGCAGCGGCACGCAATCGGGCCCGGGCGAAGGGCAGGGCGGCTCGCTGCTCGAGCTCACCGAAGGCGGCAAGAAGCCGATCACGCTGCCGGGCGGTGAAGAGCGGACTTTCCTGCAGGACGGCGACACCGTCGTGCTTCGTGGATTTTGCGAACGGCCGGGTCGCGCGCGCATTGGCTTCGGGCCGTGTGCGGCCACCGTACTGCCGTCGCCGGCCTTGCCGACAACCCTGTAGCGAAGCGGGCGCGGCCGGTCCTACGCTTGATCCCAAATGCATACACGCATACACGCGCCCTTTGCGGGCCGCATACCAGAGGAGACATTCGATGAGCTCACGTTCGACGTTTCTTCTGGCTGCAGCCGCCACCGTGTTGTCGCTCGGGGCCACCGCACAGGAGGTGACGCTCAAGGTCCATCACTTCTGGCCCCCGGGGGCCATGCCGCCGACCAGGATCCTTCAGCCGTGGTGCGACAAGCTCGCGAGCGAGTCGAAGGATCGACTCAAGTGCCAGGTGTTTCCCGCCATGCAGCTGGGCGGCACGCCCGCGCAGCTCATCGACCAGGCCCGCGACGGCGTGGTCGACATCGCCTTCACGCTGCCGGGATACACGGCGGGCCGCTTCCCGATCATGGAGGTGTTCGAGCTGCCCTTCATCAACCGCAACGCCGAGGGCAGCTCGAAGGCCGCCTGGGACTTCTATACCAAGTACGGCACCAAGGAGTTCCCCGGTATCAAGCCGCTCATGTTCGCGGTGCACGATGAAGGCTACGTCCACACGCGCAACAAGCCCATCAAGACGCTCGCCGACTTCAAGGGCTTGAAGATGCGCGCGCCCACGCGGCAAACCAACAAGCTGCTGGCCAGGCTGGGCGCGGCGCCCGTGGGGATGCCGCTGCCCGCGGTGGCTGATGCCGTGAGCAAGGGCACCATCGATGGCTTTCTGCTGCCCTGGGAGATCATCCCGTCGGTGAAGCTGCACGAGATGGTGAAGTACCACACCGAAACGCCCGACACGCTACCCGCGCTGTACTCGGCCACCTTCATCCTGGCAATGAACCAGGGCAAGTACGACGCGCTGCCCGCCGACCTGAAGGCCATCCTCGACCGCAACAGCGGCGCGGTGCTGTCGAGCCTGGCCGGCAAGGCATGGGACGAAAGCCAGGCACCCGGCCGCAAGCCGGCCGTGGATCGCGGCAACGTCTTCTACAAGCTGCCCGAGGCCGAGACGCAGAACTGGATCAAGGCCAGCCAGCCGTTGCACGATGACTGGGCGGCCGACATGGACAAGCGCGGCCTGCCCGGCAAGCAGATGCTGCAAGACGCCAAGGACTTGCTGGCGAAGCACAACCGCTGAAGAACGCGTGGGCGCCGTACAGGCGCGCTGACCGCCCCACGCGGCACGTCAACGAGGGACTCGACATGCCGATGCTGTTGCGCCGTCTGGCGGCGCTGTTCGCCATCGTGGGCGGCCTGGCCACCAGCGTGGTGGCGCTGCTGGTGGTGACCAGCGTGTCCGGCCGCGCGCTGTTCGCCGAACCGATTGGCGGCGATGTGGAGCTCACGCAGTTCGGCGTGGGCTTCGCCATCGCGCTGTTCCTGCCCTGGGCGCAGCTGCACGGTAGCAACATCATCGTGGACTTCTTCACTCAGCGAGCAAGCGAGCGCACCACCCGCGTGCTCGACGCGCTGGGCTCCGTGCTGCTGGCCTTCATGGCCGGCGTGCTGGCCTGGCGCACGGCGGCCGGTGCGGTGTCGGTGCGTGAGGCGTTCGAGACCACCATGATCCTCGGCCTGCCCATGTGGTGGACCTACGCCGTGCTCGCGCCGGGGTTGGCGCTCACCGCAGTGATTGCGCTCGTGCAGGTGAAGCTGCACCTGACGGGCGGTGTAGCGTACGCGGAGCCGCCCCAGTGAGCGGCGGCGCGCTCGGCCTGGTGATGTTTGCCAGCATGCTGCTGCTGATGGCGCTGCGCGTGCCCATTGCCGCAGCCATGTTCATCCCCGGCGCGGTGGGCTACTGGGCCATGACGAACGACCTGGCGCTGTTCAATACGCTCAAAGGCTCGGCGGTGGCGCGGCTCACCGTGTACGACCTGAGCGTGATTCCGCTCTTTCTCCTCATGGGACAGTTCGCCACGCAAGGCGGGCTCAGCCGGGCGCTGTTCAGGGCCGCGGCGGCCTTCGTGGGCCACGTGCGCGGCGGCTTGGGCATGGCGGCCATCTTGTCGGCGGCCATGTTCGGGGCGGTGTGCGGCTCCTCGGTGGCGACCTCGGCCACCATCACGCAGGTGGCCTATCCCGAGATGAAGGCGCACGGCTACCACGGCCGCCTGTCCACTGCGACGCTCGCCACCGGCGGCACGCTGGGCATCCTGATCCCGCCTTCGGTGCCGCTGGTGGTGTACGCCATCCTCACCGAGCAGAACATCGCCAAGCTGTTCGCCGCGGCGCTCCTGCCCGGTGTGCTGGCGACCTTGGGCTACGTGGTGGTGATTGCGCTGTACACGCGGCTTCGCCCGGAGTTAGCCACGCCCAGCGAGCCTGTGCCGTGGGGCGAGCGCCTGCGCACGCTGTGGCGCGTGTGGCCCATCGTGGCCATCTTCGTGGTCGTGTTCGGTGGCATCTACGGCGGCGTGTTCTCGCCCACCGAGGGCGCGGCTTTCGGCGCACTGGGCACCTTCGTGGCCGGCGTGGCGCAGCGCGAGCTGGACCTGGCGGGCATCAAGCGCAGCTTCTACGGCACCGCGGAAACATCGGCCATGGTGTTCGAGATCTTCCTCGGCGCCGACATGATGAACGCGGCGCTGGCGCTCACGCAGATGCCGGCGCGACTGGCCGACTGGGTGGGCCATCTGGAGGTGGCCCCGCTCGTGATCCTGGCCTGCATACTGCTCATGTACGTGGTGCTCGGCTGCGTGATGGACGAACTGTCGATGCTGCTGCTCACCATCCCGGTCATCTTCCCCGCCGTCATGGCGCTCGACCTGTGGGGCCTCACGCCCGAGATGAAGGCAATCTGGTTCGGCATCCTGGTGCTCATGACCGTGGGCGTTGGCCTCATCGCGCCGCCCGTGGGGCTCAACGTCTATGTTGTCAACGGCATCGCCCGCGACGTGTCCATGAACGAGACCTACAAGGGCGTGCTGCCCTTCCTGGCGAGCGACGTGCTGCGCACCGTGCTGCTGCTGTTCGTGCCGGGGTTGGCCTTGTGGCTGGTGCAGGCGTTTTATGGATGACCCATCGCCCCCGCCTCAACGGCGTGGCGGTGCGCGCACCGGGATGACATGCGGGTCGATCATGCCCACGCGCACGGCATACAGCGCAAGGTTCGCGAGGTCGCTCAAACCGAGCCGCTCCATGATTGCCGCGCGATGCACATCCACCGTTTTCGGACTCAGGCCCAACTGGAAACCGATTTCCTTTGAACTATGGCCGCGGGCCAGCAGGTTCAGGATCTCGATCTGGCGTTGCGTGAGCCGCTCCTCGGGGAACGGTTCCGCGCTCGCGGCGAGGCGCTGCGACACCTGCGGACTGAAGTAGCCGCTGCCGTTCATCACGCCGCGGATCGCGTATTCCATCTCATAACCAGGTGCGCCCTTGAGCACATAGGCATCGGCGCCGGCGCGAATGGCTCGGCGAATGAAGTCCGCCGTGTCATACATCGAGATCGCGATGATCTTGAGCGCCGGGTAGCGCTCGCGCAAGGTTTCGATGGCGCTGATGCCGTCGCCGTTGGGCATGGCGAGGTCGGTGATTACCAGGCTGGGGTACCGATCGGCCACGAGGGCGATCAACTCGGGTCCGCTGCTCGCCTCGCCCACCACCTGGAAGCCCGGCATCGAGTCGAGCAGCAGCTTGATTCCGGCACGCATCAAGTCGTGGTCATCGGCGATGACAAGCCGGGTCACGTTGAAATCCATGCGGGCTCCCTGGGTCGCTGTTTGCGCCATCCCCATCAATCCGGCACGGTGAGTGCAGCCGGTCGGCTCGCTGCGCGCGAGATGGAGCCGGACATGCCGGGCGTGCGAATGCCGTGCGATGTTCGTGAGCGCCTTCTGGACCACGAAGTAAAGCACGGCAGCCTGGACTGATGAAGCCGCATCGCACGCAGCTCGCACCGAAACCGCGGCAGGGATGCGCACTGCGCGACCCGCGCTTGAGGCATAAGCCAATCGCTTAGATGAGCTGCGCCATTTTCGTAGGCCGTCTTTGCGATCCGATGCCGAAACCTACACAGGTGGAGACGCGTGCGGGGGAACCCACGTTCTGGATTCCGCTGACCACAAAAGCACAGATGACGCGCTCCTTGACCCAACGGTCCATCGTCCTCACCCACAGGGAAGCAACATGAACCTCAAAGACATGAAACTCGGCGCCCGACTCGGGCTCGGCTTTGCCGCCTTGCTGGCGCTGATGGTGCTCATGATCGCGCTGGCCATCGCGCGTTTCAACAGCGTGGGCGAATCCAGCCACACAGTCATCAGCCAGGACTGGGTCAAGGCGGACGCCGCTGCGACCATTAGCGCCACCACCCGGGCCAACGCGCGCCGCACCTTGGAGTTGCTCCTCGTCACCGACAAGGCACAGGCCGACAAGGTCCGTGAGTTCATCGACGCGAACAGGAAGAAGGTCGGCGAGTCCGTGGAGGTCCTGGACAAGCTGGTCTATTCGCCCGAAGGCAAGTTGCTGCTCACGAAGATCAAGGAGGCGCGCGCAACCTATGTCGCGTCGTTCAGCCGAGTCGACAAGCTGGTGCAAGACGCCAAGCGTGACGAGGCGTCGAAGCTGATGTTCTCCGAAACGCTGCCTGCGCTCGACGTGCTGCAGGGTCATGTCACGGCACTGTCCGCCTTGCAGAAGAAGCTGGTCGAGGCCAGTGGCAGCGCGATCGAGCAGGACATTCTTTTCGCACGCACGCTGATGCTCGCCATCGGTCTGGCCGGGCTGATCGTCGGCAGCCTGATCGCCTGGTGGCTGACGCGCTCGATCACCGGCCCCATCGGCGAAGCCGTCAAGCTTGCCCAGACGGTGGCCGCAGGCGACCTGACTTCGCGGATCGACGTCACGCGCAACGACGAGACCGGCCAACTGCTCAACGCGCTGAGCGCGATGAACGAGAGCCTCGTCAGGGTGGTGGGCCAGGTTCGCCAAAGCAGCGACAGCATTGCCACGGGATCCAGCCAGATTGCCAGCGGCAACGCCGATCTGAGCCAGCGCACCGAAGAGCAGGCGTCCAACCTGCAGCAGACCGCTGCGTCGATGGAGCAACTCACGTCGACCGTGAAGAGCAACGCCGACACGGCGCGCCAGGCGACGCAACTGGCCAGCTCGGCCAGCGCCGTGGCGACACAAGGCGGTGTGGTGGTCGGACAGGTGGTTCAAATGATGGAGGCCATCACTGCATCGAGCAAGAAGATCGCCGACATCACCGGCGTGATCGACGGCATCGCGTTCCAGACCAACATCCTGGCCCTCAACGCCGCCGTGGAAGCGGCGCGGGCGGGCGATCACGGCAAAGGCTTTGCCGTGGTGGCCAGCGAAGTCAGAAGTCTGGCCCAACGCTCGGCTGCTGCCGCCAAGGAAATCAAGGCGTTGATTACGGACAGCGTCGAGAAGGTCGAGGCTGGCAGTCAGCGGGTGGACGAAGCCGGACGCACCATGAGCGATATCGTCACGCAGGTCAAACGCGTCAACGACTTGATCGGCGAGATCGGCTCGGCGACGATCGAGCAGACGCAGGGTATCGGCCAGATCGGGGATGCGGTGAGCCAACTCGACCAGGTGACGCAGCAGAACGCGGCCCTGGTGGAAGAAAGCGCCGCGGCCGCCGACAGCCTGAGCCAGCAGGCCAGCAAACTCGTTGAAGCGGTGAGTGTGTTCAAGCTCGACCCGGACGAGACCCGCAGCATGATCGCCGGGGCCCAGGTGTTCAGCAGGGTGCAGGCCAAGGCGCCGGCGCACGGGGCCAATCGCAAGGAAGCCTCGCGAGCTGCTGCAGCGGCCTCGGTGAAGCCGCTGCCGGCCAGGAACACTCCCACAACGACGGTCGGGGCCGCCGACGAGTGGGCGACGTTCTGATCTGACCGCGGGCACTGCTGCGGTCCGGCGCCTGTGGCCCGGGTCTGATCGAACGTCAAGTTTCGGAGTAGGCCGGCACCACCGGCCGCTTCAGTCCTTGCTCGCTGGCTTCCGGCCGAGCGCCAGCGACTACTGGCTCTTCCACTGCTGGTTCGTCTGTGTCCCGCAGTTGTACTGAATCAGCGCGGCTCCGTTGGCCTGGCTGCGGCTGGCTACGTCTAGGCATTTGCCGCTGTAGCGTGACTTCAGGCGGTACCAGCCGCTGCCCATGTCTTCCTTCGCCCACTGCTGGCTGGCGCCGGTGCCGCAGGTGGCCTGGACGATGCGCACGCCATTGGCGCTGCTCTGGCTCGCGAGGTCCATGCACATCCCGCTGTGCGCGACCTTGAGCCGCAGGTAACCGCCGACCATGTCTTCGGCGGTCCACTTCTGGCTGGCCGACGAACTGTTGCAGGAGTACTGCGTCACGGGCGCGCCGGAGGCCAGGCTGGCCGGGTTGACATCGGCGCACTTGCTGCTGTGGCGCACCACCAGCTGGGTCGAGACAAGAGGTTTGCCGTAGGCGATGCCGCGGCCAGCGGTGCTCATGTAGACCACGCCGTAGGTGTTCATGTCGCCTATCACGGTCTTTGCGTTGCCTGGCCCGCCGTATTCGTGGGCGTCGTCGTTCACGCGCACCCAGCTGGCGCCGGCATCGGTGGAGCGGTGGATGCCCAGCACACCACCGACGGTGCCCCAGATGAACACAGTGGGATAGCTCGCGCCGGGTGCCTCCTTGCCGAAGCCCACGGCACCGGCATGGCTCACGTTTGCTACGGTTGAGAACGATGTGCCCGAATCGGTGGAGCGGGCCAGGCCGCCACCGTACAGCGGCACCCAGATGTGGCCTTCCACGCCTGGCGTGGCGCGCATCACCTTCGAGCCGCCAGAGGCCAGCGCGCCCTTGGCCGAGAACGTGACGCCGCCATCGGTGCTGACCATCATCGTGCCGTTGTTGTAGACATAGAACTTGCTGGAGTTGACCGTGTCGGCGACGGGACGGATGTTCGCCGTGCCCAGCCCACCCACCACCGACCAGCTGGAGCCGAAGTTCGTGGAGCGGTAGGTGATGGTCGAGTCGGCGGGGTTGTGCAGCAAGACCTGGCCGTTGGCGGAAAGCGCCACTTCACCGTGGCTGCCGTTCATGATGGGCGCCTTGGTCCACGAGCTTCCGGAGTCGGTCGTGTAGTACATGGCCGGGTTGCTTCCCCCGCCAGTGCGAACCCACACCGATGGATTCAGCGACGCGAACGCCAGCCCGGTGTTCTTGCCCATCCTTGGGGTGTGTATCGGGGCGTACTGCGTGATGTCCGCATGACGGAAGCCGTCGTAGTCGTAGATCGTCGAGACCAGCGGGCCGCCTGGAATGCTGGCCAGGTTCGTTGGCACCACTTCCTCCAGCCCGGCGACGGTGAAGACCCAGTTCGTGGGGATCGCGTCAATGTTGGGTGTCTTGAAGATGCCCTGGCCCGAGGTGGTCCACACCGCGGTCGTGTCGAAGGGATCGAACTCGATCGAACCCGTCCAGTGGATGGCGCTGCCGGAGACCCAGGCGATGCCGTTCGTGTTCATCGAGAAGCCGCGGCTGACCACGTCGGTCCAGCTGATGCCGCCGTTGGTGGAGATGAAGAAGCGGTCGCCCCAGGCGGTGCCTTGCTGAAGCCAGGTGTTGATGGTCGAAGCCACCATGCGCAACGGGTTGTTGGGATCGACAGAGATGCCGCTGAAGGCGTTGGTGTAGCCCGCGGGCGTCACGTTCGTCCAGGCGCCGTCGGCGAGCCGGTACTTCCAGATCTGCCCCGCATCCATGGGCTCCGGCTGGGCGGAGTGGCCGTGGGGGCCGGCGCCGTTGGCGTAGGTGATGTAGAGGTGCCCGTCGCTGGCGTGGGCGGCACGCTGCGGCATGTAGCCGGATGGCGCACCGGTGACAGCGGCGAAGTTCGCGCCGGCGTCGGTGCTCAGGTAGAGGTTCGGCCCCACCGTGCCATAGCGCGACACACCCACCACGATGCGCTGTGCCACACCGCCGGACACGCTGCCCGGATCCAGCCACACGAAGCTGATGCCGTTCTCGTTTGGCGTAGTGGTCACGTTGAGCGCCGGAAGGCGCGTCCAGGTGGTGCCGGAATCGGTGCTGCGGAAGAGCCCCGCGGCACGGGTGCCGACATACAGCACGTTGCTCGACCCGGGGTCGACCTGCAAACGCTCGCCGTTCTGTCGCCCCATGCCGTTGCCGTGGGCCTTGAACAGGCTGGTGACGTCGACTGTGGAAAAGGTCTGCCCGTAATTGCCGGAGCGAAGGATGACCGACCTGCCGTTGTTGAAGTAGCTGATGCCGGCAAGCATGTACACGTTGGCCGGGTTCTTCGGGTCGAGCGCCAGGGCCTCGACGCCGAAGTTCCCGATTTCGGCTTCAGAAGCCCAGTCGAGCAGCGGCACCCAGCGGGACGACGCGGCGTCCCACCGGTAGGCGCCGCCCACGTCCGTGCGGGCATAGATGAGGTTTCTCTCCGTCTTGCTCGGGATGATGGCCGACACGAAGCCGCCGCCGCCGATCGCGACATTGCCCCATTGGTACGTCGGCGTGGTCTGCGCGGATGCGCCCAACCACGCGAACGCAAAGACCATGGTGAAAAGAAATCTCGTGCAGCGCATCGCTCAAGCCCCTCGTGAGTTGCCTTGTAGTGTTGTGATCGCCTCGTGCGTCGTTGCCGCCGGGGCCGCAGGCGTGCTTGCTCGCAGCCGTGCCCTTGCTCCATGACTTCGACGCGCGGGTCAGCCATGCTATGGGTGCGACTATCGCCAGTGCCCCCGCGTTTGCCTGACCCGCCCGTGAAGATTTGGCAAATCTTTGCCTGGCGCGCGGGCCCATTCGATCTGCTGCGCGGCCTGTCGCGCCTCACGGCAACGGGGCGGCCGTTCGCGAAGACAAAGGACAAAGGTCGCCCAACCCCCCGCCCGCCCGGCCGACCCGTGCCCAGCCTCGGACAGGTGAACCAACATGCCCTCCCTCGACCCAAGAAGATCGACCCAGCGTTCCCTACGCCGTGCCCCACTTTGCTATCAGCCGACAGCCCGTTGCGTGCGCCGCGTATCGGCCCACGGCTGATGCGCAATTGAGCGGCGTTACCCGCCCGGCACCGCCCGGCATAGCCTGATGGCCCTTTCGACGGAGACCCAACGATGAGCTCTCCTTCCAAATACATCCGCTGGTTCAATGATTTGGGCATGGCCGACGTGCCGCTCGTGGGCGGCAAGAACGCCTCGCTGGGCGAGATGTACCGTGAGCTGGCGGCCGAGGGGGTGCGCGTGCCCAACGGCTTTGCCATCACGGCCGATGCCTACCGCCACGTGCTCGATCAGGCCGATGCCTGGCCGGCCCTGCACCGCGCGCTCGACGGCCTGCAAGTTGCCAATGTGGACGATCTCGCCCGGCGTGCGCTGGTCGCACGGGGCATCGTGAGCGATGCGCCCTTGCCCCAGGACGTGGTAGACGAGATCCGGCGTGCCTACGCCACGCTGACGCAGGAATACGGCGAGACGCTCACCGTCGCCGTGCGCAGCTCGGCCACCGCCGAAGACCTGCCCACCGCCAGCTTTGCGGGCCAGCACGAAACCTTTCTGAACGTGGCCGGCGAAGCGCGGCTGCTCGACGCCTTTCGCATGTGCTTGGCGAGCCTCTTCAAGGACCGCGCCATCAGCTACCGCGTGGACAACGGTTTCGAGCACCTCAAGGTGTTCCAGTCCGTGGGCGTGATGAAGATGGTGCGCTCCGACCTGGCCGCCGGCGGGGTGATCTTCACCCTCGACACCGAGACCGGCTT
>CBFHAS010000038.1:0-32124 GCA_965653625.1 uncultured Burkholderiaceae bacterium
CGTTCCGACTGGGTTCGGATGCAATTGCTTCACACCTTCTGAGCCTGTCGAAGCCGCGCGCGAACCTGTGCAGGCCCTTCGACAGGCTCAGGGCGAACGGGGTGGAGGTGGACCATCGCACAAACGGTGTGGAGGGGACCAGCCTCCAACCCACGACTCGCTCACATCCCGTTCGGGCAGCCTATCGAAGCCGCACGCGCGAACACATCCCGTTCGGGCTGGGCCTATCGAAGCCGCACGCGCGAAGTCACATCCCGTTCGGGCTCGACCTGTCGAAGCCGCACGCGCGAACTCCCATCCCGTTCGGGCTGAGCCTGTCGAAGCCGCGCGCGAACGTGCCGGCCCTTCGACAAGCTCAGTGCGAACGGAACGTGACGCACCGCGTCTCATTCACTCAAGCGAGATGTGACCGAAACGTGAACGCGCATGGACGCCGCCGTGAGGCGCAGCGACCAAAGTAGTACACGGAAGTCGGGAGGCGAAGCGCTGGCAGTTCAGCACGGTTCGCCCGATTCATCGACCCTCTGGAGACTCACGTGCAAGGCCATGCCATGAGCGGCGAGTGCAACATCGTCATCGTTGGCGGCGGCTTCGCTGGCACCGTGCTCGCCCGCTCGCTGCAGCGCCGCCTGCCACGAGGTGTACGGGTCGTGCTCGTGAGCGAGGAAAGCTACACCACCTTCAACCCCATGCTGGCCGAAGTGGTGGGCGCAGCGGTGTTTCCCGAGCAGGTGGTGGCGCCGATCCGTCAGATGCTGGGCGGCGTGCCGCAGCGCGGGCAGTTCATCATGGGGCGGGTGACGCGGGTCGACTTCGCTGAGCGCTGCATCGAGGCGCGCACGCTGGCCGGCGTGCAGCGGATCGCCTACGAGCATCTCGTGTTCGCCTTCGGCACGCGAGCGCATCTCGACCTGGTGCCGGGCCTCGCCGAGCATGCGCTGCCGCTCAAGCTGGTGGGCGACGCGCTGCACATCCGCAACCGGGTGCTGCAACGCATGGCGCGCATCGAACTGGAAACCGATGGCGCCGAGCGCCGGCGCCTGGGCCACTTCATCGTGATCGGCGGCGGCTTCTCCGGCGTGGAGGTGGCCGGCGCGCTGACCGACTTTCTGCGCGGCGCCTTGCGCTACTACCCGCGGTTGCAGCCGGGCGAACTGTCGGTGACCGTGCTGCAGGACGCCGGCCGGCTCCTGCTGGAACTGCCCGAGCCGTTGGGTCAGGCGGCGGCCCGCTCGCTCGAGTCGCGCGGCGTGGCTGTGCGACTCAACGCGCGTGCGGCGCATGTGAGTGCTGCAGGCGTCACGCTGGCCAGCGGCCAATTCATCGCAGGCGCCACGGTCGTGTGCACCGTCGGCACCCGGCCCAACCCGCTGGTCGACCAACTGGCGGTGTCGCGGCAGCAAGGGCGGATCGTGACGAACGCCGACATGTCGGTGCCCGGTGCGCCCGGCGTGTGGGCCGTTGGCGACTGCGCGCTGGTGGCCAACGCGGTGAGCGGCGAGTCTTCACCGCCCACGGCGCAGTTTGCGGTGGCCCAGGCGCGAGCCCTGGCGCGCAACCTGAGTGCCTCGCTGGCCGGCCGGCCCACACGGGCCTTCGCCCACGCCCCGCGCGCAATGATGACCACCACCGGCCACCTCAAGGGCGTGGCGCAGGTATTCGGCGTAAGGCTCGCGGGGCTGCCGGCGTGGATGTTGTGGCGCGCCTACTACCTGCTGCTCATGCCCACGCCCGGACGCAAGGTGCGCATCTTCGTCGAGTGGGCATGGGGCATGTTCTTCCCCGCCGACATCACCCACCTTCGCTTCACACGCACTTCAGAGGCCGATGCGCCGGAAGCACCCACGGCTGCGACGCTGCCCCGGCCCTGATCATCCCTTTATCACCAGGAGATTTCCGAGCCTGTTTGTCGCGTACCCTCGACCAGTCGAATAAGAGATAAAAGACGACATGTCTGTCAAGCCGCGCGCGACGCGCACCTCGGTCCAAGCCAAGGTCAAGACCGTCAACCTCGCCTTGCAAGGCGGCGGCGCCCATGGCGCCTTCGCGTGGGGCGTGCTCGACCGCCTCATCGAAGACGGGCGATTGCGTTTCGAGGGCATCAGTGCCACCAGCGCCGGTGCCATGAACGCTGTCGTGCTGGCGCACGGCTGGACGCAGGGCGGCCCCGAAGGTGCGCGCGCGGCACTGTCGAGCTTCTGGCGCGCGGTGTCGCAAGCGGGTGCGCGGTACAGCCCCTACAAGGGCTGGCCCTGGGCCGCGCACGCGGGCGACTTCGCGCTCGACCAGTCGCCGGTTTTCCTGCTGATGGACATGGCCACGCGCCTGTTTTCGCCCTACCAGCTCAACCCCCGGAACTTCAACCCGCTGCGCGAGGTGCTGGAGAGCCACGTGGATTTCGCGGCGCTGCGCCGGCATTCTGCGATCAAGCTCTTCCTCGCCGCCACCAACGTCGAGACATGCAAGGTGCGCATCTTCGAGTGCAGCGACGTCACCGCCGACGCGGTGCTCGCGTCGGCGTGCCTGCCGTTCATGTTCCAGGCGGTGGAGATCGACGGCCAGTTCTACTGGGACGGTGGCTATGTCGGCAACCCCGCGATCTACCCGCTCATCTATCACTGCGACTCGCGCGACGTGGTGATCGTGCACCTCAATCCCGTCGTTCGGCGTGGCTGCCCGCGCACCGCGGCGGAAATCCTCAACCGGGTGAACGAGGTGAGCTTCAACTCGTCGCTGATGCGCGAGATGCGCGCCATCGCCTTCGTCACCTCGCTCATCGAGCGCGGCAAGCTCTCCACCGACGAAGCACGCCGGATGCTCATCCACTCCATTCGCGCCGACGAGGAGATGGTGAAGCATGGCGTGTCCAGCAAGTTCAACGCCGATTGGCGCTTCCTCACGCACCTGCGCGATGAAGGCCGCGCCCATGCCGCTCGCTGGCTTGCCGATCACTTCGGCAGCATCGGCGAGCGCTCCAGCGTCGACGTACGCGGCGAGTTCCTGTGAAGCAGGACGAGACGGCATGGAGTTGATGCTGTTCAGCGCGGCCGTCGCGGTTGCGGCGCTCGCGGATAGGGGCTCGATGCTTCACTTGTTAGCACCTGCCGTTCGGGGAACTGCGGCGTGTCCCCTTTCCCCAGAAGGTCAGGGCCGTTCGACGCTTCACTCGCAAGCCTTGGCGTCCCAGAATGGCGACGTTTTCCGCCTCTGTCCTGGAAGGTCGGGGTGAGCGCCCGGAGTCCGCATGCGGCGGATTCCGCACCCACTCCCATTCGGAAACACAAAGTCACCTCGATCCCGGAGGGCCCCGCATGGATACCGCCGCCACGCCCGCCACCGGCTCTCTGCCACGCGACGAGGATGCGCTCCTGCGCTGGATCGCAAAAGCCACGGCACCCTTGACCGGCGATGACTTCTTCCACACGCTCATGCGCAACCTTGCCGCCGCCTTCAACTTGCGGTGCGCTTTCATTGCGGAATGCGTGGACCGGCCGATCACCCGCGTGCGCACGCTGGCCTATTGGTTCAACGAGCAGATGCGGCCCAACTTCGAGTTCGATGTTGCCGGTACGCCCTGCGAGCTGACTGTGCGTGAAGGCCGCGTGGTGTGCATCGGTCAAGGTCTCGGCGAGCGCTACCCGCGGGCGCGTCAACGCGGGCTCGACGGCTACCTCGGCGCGCCCATCTTCGACACGGCCGGCCGCCAGCTCATCGGCCATGTGGCGTTCGAGACCGAAGGCCCGCTCGACCGCGCCATCCTCGACAGCCCGCTGTTCCAGATCTTCGTATCGCGCGCCGCGGCCGAGTTGCGCCGAAAGCGCGCCGAGGACGTGCTGCGCGCCAGCGAGGAGAACTATCGCCTGCTTCTCGAGCACCAGACCGACGTCGTGGTGAAGTACGACCGCGAGCAGCGTCTGGTGTTCGTGAGCCCCTCGTTCTGCCGCCTTTTCGGCGCCGACGAGGCCGCTTTGCTGGAGCGGCCGTTTCGCCCGGAGACGGCCGCCGAGGATCGCAGCGCATTCCAGGCTGCGTGGGACGCGCTCGGCTGCGAACCGCACGAGTCGCGCTTCGAAGAGCGGGTGCACACCGCGCAAGGCTGGCGTTGCATCGCGTGGTCGCAAAAGGCCATGCTCGACGCCCAGGGGCAGCTGGCCGCCGTGGTGGCGGACGGCCGCGACATCACCGAGCGCAGGCACGCCGAAGAGCAGGGCCGGCAGCATCTGCAACAGCTCGCGCACGTGGGGCGCATCAGCGCCATGGGCCAGATGGCCTCGGCCATCGCGCACGAGATCAACCAGCCGCTCACGGCGGTGCGCACCTATGCGCAGGCTTGCCAGCGTCTGCTGGCCGCTGGCGAGAGCCCCGCCACGCTGGCCCAGACGCTGGAGCGCGTGGCCGTGCAGGCCGAGCGCGCGGCGCAGATCGTTCACCGGCTGCGTGGCTTCATGGCGCGCGAAGACGTGCGCACCGTGCCGGTCGACCCGAACCTGCTCGCCACGGCGGTGGTCGACCTGTGCCGGGCCGAGGCGGCGCAGCGCGGCGTGCAGCTGCAGCTGCGTCTGCAGCCGGGGCTGCCCGCCGTGCACGTCGATGCCATCCAGATCGAGCAGGTGGTGCTCAACCTGGCGCACAACGGCATCGAGGCCATTCACCAGTGCGGATGCGAGGAACGGGTGCTTGCCGTGCAAACGCAGGCCCGCGACGGCGAGGTGTGGATCACCGTGCGCGACAGTGGCCCCGGTGTGCCGGATGACCTTGCGCCGCGCATCTTCGACGCCTTCTTCACCACCAAGCGCGGCGGCATGGGCGTGGGATTGGCGATCAGCCGTTCCATCGCCGAGGCGCATAGCGGGCGTTTATGGCTCGATGCCGCGCCCAGCGCGCGCGGAGCGTGTTTTCACCTGGCGTTGCCGCTGGCAGCGCTCCCGTAAACATGCGGGATCGAGGGGTGATTTCCATGGCCGGCGATGCCCTCGTGCACGTGATCGACGACGAGGCTGACGTCCGGCAGGCGCTGGCGCTGCTGCTGCGCTCGGTGGGGCTCGCCTCGCGCGTGTACGCCAGCGCGCAGGAATTCCTCGACGGGTACCAGCCCGGCGCGACGGGCTGCCTCGTCATCGACGTTCGCCTGCCTGGCATGAGCGGGCTGGAACTGCAGGAAAGCCTCGCAAGCCAAGGCGTTGCACTCCCGGTGATCATGATGACGGGCCATGGCGACATTCCCATGGCTGTGCGCGCCATGCGTGCCGGCGCCCTCGATTTCGTGGAAAAGCCCTTCCACGACCAGCTCCTCCTCGACCGCATACACGAAGGCATCCGGCGCTCCCAACAGCTGCAGGACGACGCCGGCGAACGGGCGGAACTGGAACGGCGCTACGCCAGCCTCACCGAGCGCGAGAGGGAGGTCATGGCCCAGGTGGTCGAGGGCCAGCCCAGCAAGGTGATCGCCGATCGCCTGGGCGTGTCCACCCGAACCGTCGAGACGCACCGCGCACACGTCATGGAGAAGATGCAGGCATCCTCCCTGTCATATCTGGTTCGCATGGCGGTTGCGCTGGCGCCTCAGGTGCCGATGCTCACTCCTGCGCGAAGATCCCGCTGACCGGGGCTTCGTTGTCTAGCCAGGCCGGCTTGTCGCCGGTTGCTTCCCGGCTGGGCATGCTGTCCGCGGTCCGGGTCCCGCTTAAGCTGGTGGTCGTGGGCGCGGTCATGTCGTCAGGGGCTTGCGGGGCTTCGGTCGTTGGCATGCCCTGGCGTTGGGGGTAGTCGCCGGTTGCAGGGAGTGCGCCGGGTTCGTCGCCGGCGAACGCCGCGCCGGCTCCAAAGGCAGCGAAGAGGGCGAGGACGTGGACGGTGCGGCGGGCGATAGAAGACTTCATGGATTACTCCTTCGTGTGGCGTCGAGGACGGCATGTCTTCGATGTCGACGAGTATGGAAAAGACAGGTCTCGATTGCGCCCCGTTCAGCTCACGTTTCGGTGGCGTTTGGTCACGCGGAGATCACGGCTCGCGCCCGAACCACCACAGTGACAGCCCCAGCCCGGTCAGCAGCAGCAGTCCGGCCGCGCCCGCGAACAGCGCGGTCACCTCGGTGTCCTTCTCCTCCACGACCAGCCGGCCCTGCAAGCCCTGGTAGATGCCTGCCAGTTGCTGCGCATCGGCGGCGCGAAAGTACTCGGCACGCGTCACTTCGGCGATCTGCCGCAGCGTCTCCTCGTCGAGCCGCACGCGCACGGTGTAGCCCTCGTTTCCGGTGATTTCGCCTTCCTTCGTGCCGTATCCCACCGTGTAGATCCTGATGCCACGGGCGGCTGCCAGCCGCGCGGCTCTCATCGGGTCGGGCCCCAGCGTGTTCTGGCCGTCGCTCAGCAGCACGATGGCCGCCGAGCGGTCGGAGCCCGGTGGCACCGGCTCCATGTCCGCCAGCGAGCGCTTGGCCGCGCGGTGCAGGCCAAGCGGCTGGGCACCGCCCGCAGGCGGCTCAACTTCCACCTCGCGATCCGGGAAAAGCGCCGCCAGCGCGACCGCGATGCCGTCACCGATGGCCGTGCCACCTTGCAGCTGCAAACGATCGATGGCGGCGAGGACCTCGCGCCTCTGCCTCGTCGGTGGCTGCACCAGCAGCGCGCTGTCCGAGTAAGCCACCAGCCCCACGCGCACATGGCGCGGCAGCGCTCCCACAAAGTTCTTGGCGGCGGTTTGACAAGCCTTCAGGCGCGTGGGCGACACGTCGGAGGCCAGCATGCTTCCCGATACGTCCACTGCGAGCATCACGGTCTGCTGCTCGCCGGGCAGCGACAACAAGGTGGTGGGGCGCGCCGCGGCGATCAGCATCATGGTGCAGGCGAGCATGGCCAGCGTCGGCGGCACGTGGCGCCGCCAGCCGGCGTGCGGCCCGCGCGCCTGCTTCACCAGCGCCACGTGCGAAAAGCGCATCGCGTGCTTCTTGCGGAGATGCAGCAGCCAGAGGTAGGCGGCGATCTGCAGCGGCAACGCCAATGCCAGCCATAGGAATTCGGGCATCAGATATGTCATGGCGGCCCCTCCGGCAAGCTCACGCCTGCGGGGCCGCCTCACCATGCTTGGCGAAACGGTCGCGAACTGCCCCTCAGACGCCTGTCCAGCATGGACCAGCGCGCACCACATGCATACCCGTGAAGCAGGGGAGTGTGCGTGCGCCGAAGCGAGCGAGGGAAGTCTGGAGTTCGCTCTAGTCCAACCGCCCGAACCACAGCACAGACAGCCCCGCGCCCACGATGAGCAGCAGCGCCGCCGCTCCCGCGAACAGCGCTGTGACCTCCGTTTGCTTGCGTTCCATCACCAGCCGCCCCTGCAGGCCTTCGTATACCTTGGTGAGCTCCGTGCCGTTGGAAGCGCGAAAGTACTGACCGCGCGTCACCTGGGCCACTTGCTTTAGCGTGTCCTCGTCGAGCTGCACGCGCACGCTCCAGCCCTCGGGGCCCGTGACCTCGCCATCACGGGTGCCGAAGCCCACCGTGTAGACCTTGATGCCAAGGCTGGCAGCGATCTGCGCCGCTGCAATGGGATCCGGCCCCATGGTGTTCTGCCCGTCGGTGAGCAGCACGATCACGGCCGATGGGTCCGAGCCCGGTGACACGGGCGGGGAGGGCGCCGCGCCGGTGGCGCCGTGCGCGGCATGGCGGCTGGCGGGAATGCGGCGCGTCATGCCCAGGTGACTGAACTCGAAGTCCCGATCGGGGAACAGGGCGGCCAGGGCAACCACGATCCCCTCGCCGATGGCGGTGCCGCCCTGCAACTGCAGGCGATCGATCGCGACCCGCACGTCTTCGCGCTTCGTGGTGGGTGTTTGGACGAGGTATGCCGTGTCGGCGTAGGCCACCAGGCCGATGCGCACATCTCGCGGCAGAACGTCCACGAAGCGCCTGGCCGCCGCTTGCGAGGCCCGGATGCGATTGGGCGCAACGTCGGGCGCCTGCATGCTGCCGGATACGTCCACCGCCAGCACGACAGTCTGCTGCATGGCCGGCAGCACCACCGGCGCGGCCGGCCTCGCCAACGCGATCACCATCACCGCGAAGGCGGACAGCAGCAAGAGCGGCGGCACATGTCGTCGCCATCCGTTGGTGCGGTCGAGCGCCTGCTTCACGACCCCGGCGTGCGAAAGCCGCACGGCGGTTTTCTTCCGGCGTTGCAGCAGCCACAGGTACGCCGCCACCTGCAAGGGCAGCACAAGCGCCAGCCAGAGCATGTGAGGTGAGAGGTACGACATTGCCATCCCGCAGTAAAGCGAGCGCCGACCGTCGCGGCCAAGGCGGTGCGCCGTAGCCCGGGCGCTCAGTGCATGACGAGCAAGCGAAATACCCGACGCAAGCTGAATGCGGGTCGAGGGATGCGAGCAGCAGCGGGCGAATTTGCGCCCCGTGCAGGTCAGTGCAAGAGGGTGAACAGCTTGTCGTTATGACGCGCCGGGGACGGCCGCTGGCTCAGAAATCCAGCCAGTTCAGCGGCCCAGGGCCCGGGCGCGTGCCCCGCCGTGTTTGCCGCTGCCCGTCAGGCGCCGCAGGGCATCTGCCAGCGCGATCCCGATGGCGGTGCCGATCACGTCGGCCAGTAGGTCGGCCCATTCGCGCATGCGTCCCCCCACCAGCGGCTGCAGCAGTTCGATGGCCCCACCAAAGGCGATGAGCCCGGCGGCCACCAGCAGGGCGCGCGATACCGGGCCGGGAAAGCCCAGCCGCGAGCAGGCGGCCAAGCCCGTGAAGGCGAGCAGGTGGTTGAGCTTGTCCCAGCCGGTGTCCGCGACGGGAGGTGGGCTGGGGCTCAGCGCGAGTCCGGCCACGACGGCCATGAACGAGAAAGCCAGCAGGCGCCAGAAGCGCTCGGCGGCGGGTCCGCGGACCATGCGCAGGAGTAGGAAGCGAAGCGACATGAGCCGGCGATTATCGGAGGCATCTGCGACCGCTCGCCGATAACTGTGAACCCATCCAGCGATTCCAGTTCGTAGGCCTTCAGAGTCAGAGCGGCATGGCCTGAGTCGGCACACATGGCACGTCGAGCGGTGTGAAACCGCTTTGTGCCCGAGGTGGTGCGTGGTTCGCCTCTTTAGGTGCGCCCTGGTGCCGCAAGTCGCGCGGTGGCGCGGGCCGGCCCAGCAGGAAGCCCTGCAACTCGTCGCAGCCATGCTCCTGCAGGGCCCTCAACTGCGAGGTCGACTCCACGCCCTCGGCGTTGACACGGATGTTGAGCGAATGGGCCAGCAGCACGATGGAGCGCACGATGAGGCTGACTTTGGGATCCTTGTCCAGGTTCTGTGTGAAGGCGCGGTCGATCTTGACCTTGTCGAAGGGGAAGCGCCAGAGGTAGGCCAGGCTGGAATAGCCGGTGCCGAAGTCGTCCATGGAGATGCGTACACCCGTGGCGGTCAACTGGTGCAGCGTCTGAAGCACCTGCTCGGTGTTGCTCATGAGGAGCGACTCGGTGATCTCCAACTCCAGGCGCGAGGCCGGCAAGCCGCTCTTCTGCAGGCAGCGTGCCACCGTGCCGACCAGGCGGCCGCTGCGGAACTGCAGCGCCGACAGGTTGACCGCCAGGCTGAGCGAGGCCGGCCAGCACGCCGCATCCTCGCAGCTGCGCTCCAGCACCCAGGCGCCCAGGTCGTCGATGAGTCCAGTCTCCTCGGCCAGCGGAATGAACTCGGCCGGCGACACTGGACCCCGCTGCGGGTGCGTCCAGCGCACCAGCGCCTCATAGCCCACCAGCGTGCGACCGTCGCCTTCGTACAGCGGCTGGAAGTGCAGGTGCAGCTGGCCGTCCTGCAGTGCCTCGCGCAGCTGGCGTGCCGTGGCCACTCGTTCCTGGCGCAACTGGTCGCTCGCGGCGTCGTAGAAGCTGAAACGCGCCCGGCCGTTCAGCTTGGCGTGGTAGAGGGCGGCGTCGGCCCGGTGCAGCAGCGCGTCGACGTTCGGTGTGTCCGCGTCGTAGATCGCCGCCCCGACGCTCGCGCCTCCGCGCACCTGCTGGCCGCGCACCTCGTGGGGTCGCGTCAGCGCCTCGACCACGCGCGCGGCCAAACCGGCCACCTCGTCGGCCGACGTGATGCCCGTCTGCAGCACAGCGAACTCATCCCCGCCCAGCCGCGCCACCACGTCCTGCCGCCGCACCAAGGCGCTCAGGCGGGAAGCCACACCGCGCAGAACGGCGTCGCCCGCTGCGTGACCCAGCGAATCATTGACCTCCTTGAAGTGATCCAGGTCGACGCACAGCACCGCGAACGAGGGCCCGCCGGCTTTCGCCTGCGACTGCGCCTCATCGAGCGCCGTGCTGAAACTGGCGCGGTTGACCGCGCCGGTGAGCGCATCGTGATGTGCGAGGTAACGCACCTTGCGCTCGGCCTCGCGCTGGCGCTTGAGATGCTGTTGCCACTGCCACACGGCCACGGCGGCCAGGGCGCAAAGCGCGGCGGCAACAGCCAGGGCCACGTACCGGAAAGATGCCGCAATGCGCTGCTCGCGCGCTGCCTGGTCGACGTAGGCCTCTATGACCCCCAACACGCGACCGTCGCGCTTGACCGGCACATACGCCTCGCTGTAAACCGCCGGCTGACCGGGTTGATGCTCGCGCGACAGATGAACGACGTTGCCGCCTGCGACCGCGATGGCCCGGATGCGGTCATCCTTCTTTCCGCCTTCGCCGCCCAGGCTGGAGCCCCGCACGGCGACGCGGCCGGCCACCAGATCATCAGACGCGATCAGCTGGCGGCCTTCGCGATCGAAGATTTTGAAGCGCATGACCTCGCCGCCACCATGGAACGCGCGAAGTTCCTCCAGTAGATCCGGCGAGATCTTGCCCGTGGCCAGGAAGTCGTCCATCCCTGGCACGTGGTGCGTCATGAATGTCGCCCACTGCAAGGCGACATGCTCGGCATCGGCATGAAGCTGCTCGTCGGCGGCGTGCTTCATGACCGTCGCCAAGCCGGCCAGCCCGCCGAGCGCGGCTGCGAGCCACAGCATGATGCTGCACGCGAATCGCGAACAGCGTGTGAAACGTGGCCAGAGCGAGGAAGCGTTGGGCAAGGACATCGTTGCTGATGAGAATCCGCGCATCGGCGTTGCCGCATGGTGACGCGTCCGGACACCGCACGCATGCGGGTCGCGATACAAGTCGGTTACCTTTGTGAAGTAGTCGGCACAACGCCCGCCAAGCCGGATCAGGTCGCCTTGGCCTGCGTCGTTGCATCTCCCTGAGCGCGCACAGGTCGCCGGACCCGGGCGCTTCTGGCGCCGCGCTGCGGTCGCACGGTGGAGATGCGTGCACGGGCAAGTCGAAAAGGCGGGCCGCCTTCTCGTTGTTTCGCAGATTGCCGTGGCAGTGGCGCGGCTACCGTGTTCGCTATGTCGGGCCCGGAAGTCGGGCTCATCTCGGATCGGGGCGAAGCAGTCCGCGTGCCCCCCACCGGCACCATGGACAACCTTCTCATCCATGCGACGGGCGTGTGCGCCCTCGCACTGAACATCGCCGCGCTCGTGCATCCCTGCGAGCGCAGCCTGCGGCTGCAGTCGGGCCTGTCGGGCCTGCTGTGGGCACTGAACAACCTGCTGCTGGGCGCCCATGTGGCTGCCGCGCTGAGCGTGCTCAGTGCCAGCCGCACGGCGACATCCGCCTACTCGCTGCGGGGTTCCGACGCCTTCCGCTTGAAGGCATTCGGCGCCTTTTCGCTGGCTGCGCTGGGCATCGGCGCGGTCACCTGGAACGGCTGGCCGTCCGCACTGTTGGTGGCGGCCTCGTTGCTGTCGACTTACGCCTTGTTCTACCTGCGCGGCCGGGAGCTGCGCTTGTCGATGCTGGGGGTGTCGGCGCTGTGGATGCACAACGCCTGGTCCTGCGGCTCATGGGAGCAGATCGTCGCAAACGCCGCCACAGCCGCCGCGGCGCTGTACGGGGCGTGGGGGGCGGGCAGAGGGACTTCGGCTTCGACGACCAATCGTTCTCAAGTGGGGGCGACGGGCGCGATGGGGGCATGACCGCCGGGCCGCAACGCCGCGTGTTCATGACCGATGCAGTCGCGCTACTCCCTCACGCCCGAAAAGAAAAAGGGCCTGCGATCGCTCGCAGGCCCTTCTCTTTACTGGTGCCGGTGACCGGAGTCGAACTGGTGACCTTCGCATTACGAATGCGCTGCTCTACCAACTGAGCTACACCGGCGAAAACGCGAATTATAGCGGGGACTTTTCGTGCTGAAGCTCGGTGGCTTCACGGTGGTACGCGGTCACGCGCTCGACTTCGTTCTTAGAGCCGAGAAAGACGGCCACCCGCTCGTGCAGCTTCGAGGGCTGAAGGTCGCGGATGCGCTCTCGCCCATCGGTGGCTGCGCCGCCGGCGTGCTCGACCAGCAGGCTCATGGGGTTGGCTTCGTACATCAGGCGCAGCTTGCCGGGCTTGTCGGGTTCGCGCTGGTCCCAGGGATACATGAAGATGCCACCACGGGTGAGGATGCGGTGCACGTCGGCCACCATGCTGGCCACCCAACGCATGTTGAAGTCCTTGCCGCGCGGGCCCGTCTTGCCGGCCAGGCATTCGTCGATGTAGCGCTTCACCGGCGGCGCCCAGTGGCGCATGTTGCTCATGTTGATGGCGAATTCCTTCGTGTCCTCGGGAATACGCATGCCCTCTTGCGTAAGCATGAACGAGCCCTGCTCGCGGTCCAGCGTGAACATGGCCACGCCGGCGCCCACGGTGAGCACGAGGGTGGTCTGCGGGCCGTAGATGCAGTAGCCGGCGGCGGCCTGCTGGGAGCCGGGCTGCAGGAAGTCCCGTTCGCTCACGCCCTCGAAGCCGCCGGGCTTCTTGAGCACCGAGAAGATCGTGCCGATGCTCACGTTGACATCGATGTTGCTGGAGCCGTCGAGCGGGTCGAACAGCAGCAGGTACTCGCCCTGCGGGAAGCGGTTGGGCACCACGTAGATGCCCTCCATCTCCTCCGAAGCCATCGCAGCGAGGTGCCCGCCCCATTCGTTGGCTTCGATGAGCACCTCGTTGGCGATGATGTCCAGCTTCTTCTGGATCTCGCCCTGGACGTTCTCGGTCTCGGCGGTACCCATCACGTCGCCGAGCTGGCCCTTGTTCACGGCGATGCTGATGCGCTTGCAGGCACGGGCCACCACTTCGATGAGCAGCCGAAGCTCCGCGGTGATGTGGCCGTGGTTGCGCTGTTGTTCGATGAGGTACTGAGTGAGGCTGACTCTTCGGGTCATGGGAAAGGGCGGGTGGAGCCGGTGGGCGGCGGTGCGTCAGAGAGCGCGCGTGAAACCGCCCGGGAGTGATCCCGGGCGGGGTGTGTGCGGCGAAAAAATCAGGTGTCGGCGAGTGCGCGCGACACGATCTCGCGCACGTCGCTGGACAACTCGGTCCTGGCCGCCACGCGCGCGAGGGCTTCGCGCGCGGCGCTGCGGTACGGCTCGGCGAGCCGGTTCCAGCGGTCCATGACGCGGGCGATGCGCGCAGCCAACTGCGGATTGAAGGCGTCAAGCTCCAGCACGCGGTCGGCCCAGAACACGTAGCCCGCGGCATCGGTGCGGTGGAACGCCGCCGGGTTGCCCATGCACAGCGCACCGATGAGGCTGCGGGCGCGGTTAGGGTTGCGGATGTTGAAGTGGGGGTGGTGCATCAGCGTGCGGGCGCGGGCGAAGACGCGTCCATCATGCTCGGGCGCCGTGACCTGCAGCGTGAACCACTTGTCGATGACCAGCGGCTCCTGCCGGAACGTTTCGTGGAAGCTCGACAACGCCAGTTCGGCCAGCGGCGAATGCGCGGCCACCAGCGCAGTGAGCGCGCCCTGGCGGTCGGTCATGTTGGTGGCGTCCTTGAAGCGCTGGTAGGCGCGCCCGGGCCACACCGCATCGCCTGTGGCCACCGCACCCTGGCACAGCATGGCCAGCGCCAGGTTGGCCAGGGAGCGCCGGCCGGCGGACACCGGGTCGGGGAAATAGCCGCCTTGCACCTGGTTCGCGTCGAACGCCGCGATCCAGTCCTCGCGCAGGGCATGCGCAAGCTGGAGCTTCATGGCTTCGCGTGCGGCGTGGATGCGCTGCGGGTCCACCACATCGAGCTGCTCGGCTACGTAGATCTCGCTGGGCGGCACGAGTACCAGCTCCTTGAACGCCGAGTCGAGCGTGGGGTGCCGCAGCACGGCGCGCATGGCATCCAGGAATGGCTGATCGAGCGACAGCGGCGTATTGCCCTGCACGGCGCGCAACAGGCGGGTGAGCGCGAGCCGCTGGCCAGCCTCCCAGCGGTTGAACGGGTCGGGATCGTTTTGCAGCAGGAGCAGCAGGTCGGCGTCCGAGAGGCCGTCAGACAGCCTGACCGGCGCGGAGAAGCCGCGCAGCAGCGAAGGCGCCGGTTCCTCGTCCACGTTCACGAAGGTGAAGGACTCGCGCGGCTGCGACAGAACCAGCACCCGCTCGGCCGGGAAGCCGCCCGACGCGGGAAGCGCCTCGTCCTGCAGTTGCAAAGGCAGCGCCTGCTGCCGGCGACCCACCAGGCCCATGGCCACGGGGATGACGAAGGGCTGCTTGTGAGGCTGCCCCGGGGAAGGCGCGCAGCTCTGCTCCAGTGTCAGCGTGTACGTGCGAGAGGCTGCGTCGTAATGCCCCTGCGCCGCGACGCGCGGCGTGCCGGCCTGGCTGTACCAGCGCTTGAACTGCGGCAGCAGCCGGGCCAGCTCGGACTGCGGGTTGGCGTCGCCAATGGCCTGCGCGAAGTCGTCGCAGGTCACGGCGCAGCCGTCGTGGCGCTCGAAGTACAGCGTCATGCCGCGCGCGAAGCCCTCGCGGCCCACCAGTGTCTGCATCATGCGCACGACTTCGGCGCCCTTCTCGTAGACGGTGGCGGTGTAGAAGTTGTTGATCTCGACGTAGCTGTCGGGCCGCACCGGGTGTGCCATGGGCCCGGCGTCTTCGGGGAACTGCGTCTGTCGCAGCGTGCGCAC
The DNA here is from genome assembly GCA_965653625.1 of uncultured Burkholderiaceae bacterium. GTDB lineage: Bacteria > Pseudomonadota > Gammaproteobacteria > Burkholderiales > Burkholderiaceae_C > Albitalea. The sequence goes on from CBFHAS010000038.1 coordinate 14,969, forward strand.
GTCGTCGATGCGCTTGACGGCGCGCGCCGAGGGCGAGCCGGCCATGTCCATGCTGAACTCCTGGTCGCGAAAGACCGTGAGGCCCTCCTTCAGGCTCAGCTGGAACCAGTCGCGGCAGGTGATGCGGTTACCCGTCCAGTTGTGGAAGTATTCGTGGCCCACCACGCTTTCGATGGCCATGTAGTCGGCATCGGTGGCGGTGGCGGGGTTGGCGAGGATGAACTTGGTGTTGAAGATGTTCAGCCCCTTGTTCTCCATCGCGCCCATGTTGAAGTCGCCCACGGCGACGATCATGAAACGCTCCAGATCCAGGGGCAGCTTGAAGCGCGCCTCGTCCCACACCACCGAGGCGATGAGCGAGTGCATGGCGTGCTCGGTCTTGTCGAGGTCGCCGCGGCGCACGAACACCTGCAGCAGATGGTTCTTGCCCGAGCGCGTGGTAACCCATTGTTCGCGGGCCACCAGGTCAGCCGCCACCAGTGCGAACAGGTAGCTGGACTTGGGGAAGGGGTCGTGCCACTTGGCGTAGTGGCGGCCGTTGTCCAGTTCGCCCTGTTCGACCAGATTGCCGTTGGACAGCAGCACCGGGTAGTGGTGCTTGTGCGCACGCAGCGTGACGGTGTAGACCGCCATCACGTCAGGCCGGTCGAGGAAGTACGTGATGCGGCGGAAGCCCTCGGCCTCGCACTGCGTGAAGAAGCCGCCGCCCGAGGTGTACAGGCCCGACAGCTGGGTGTTCTTCTCGGGCGCGCAGGTGTTGCGGATCTCCAGCGCGAAGGGGCCAGGCGGCACGCCCTGCAGCGAGTCGATGACCAGCGTGCCTTCCTCGTGCCGGAAGGAGACCGATTCGCCGTTGACCAGCACACGCAGCAGATTCAGATCCTCGCCGTGCAGCACCAGAGGCTGCGCGGGGACGTCCGGGTTGCGCTCCAGCTGCATGCGGCTGATGACCAGCGTCTTGGCAGGATCGAGGTCGAAGCTGAGGTCGACCGTCCTGATCCAGAACGCGGGCGCGGTGTAGTCTTCGCGGCGGACGATGTCGGGGGTGCCTTCACGCATGGGGTGTCTCCTTCTTCGTGCGGGGGAGGTGGGCCGGGGCTTCCCCGGCCAGATCGAAACACGGCGCCTTCACTTACACGCCTTGCTTGAGGCTTGCCTCGATGAACGTGTCGAGATCGCCGTCGAGCACCTTCTGGGTGTTGCTGATCTCGACGTTGGTGCGCAAGTCCTTGATGCGGCTCTGGTCGAGCACATACGAACGGATCTGGTGGCCCCAGCCGACGTCCGTCTTGCTGTCTTCGAGCTTTTGCTGCTCGGCCATGCGCTTGCGCATTTCGTGCTCGTACAGCCGGGAGCGCAGCATTTGCCAAGCCTCGTCGCGGTTGCGGTGCTGCGAGCGGTCGTTCTGGCACTGCACCACGATGCCGGTCGGGGTGTGCGTCAACCGGACCGCGGAGTCGGTCTTGTTGATGTGCTGACCGCCGGCGCCCGAGGCACGGAAGGTGTCGGTGCGCACGTCGGCCGGGTTGATCTCGATTTCGATGGAGTCGTCGACCTCTGGGTAGACGAACACGCTGGCGAAGGAGGTGTGGCGCCCGCCGGCGGAATCGAAAGGGCTCTTGCGCACCAGCCGGTGCACGCCGGTTTCGGTGCGCAGCAAGCCGAAGGCGTAGTCGCCTTCTACCTTGATGGTGGCGCTGCGGATGCCGGCCACGTCGCCCTCGGTCTCTTCCATGACCTCGGTCTTGAAACTCTTGCGCTCGGCGTACTTGAGATATTGGCGTAGAAGCATCTGCGCCCAGTCGCAGGCCTCGGTGCCGCCGGCGCCCGCCTGGATGTCGATGAAGCAGTTGGAGGAGTCCGCCGGGTTGTTGAACATGCGGCGGAATTCGAGGCCGCCCACGATCCCTTCCAGCTTGGCGGCTTCGCCTTCGATGGCGGCGAGGCCGTCGAAATCGTCGTCGGCCTTCGACATCTCGTACAGCTCGGTGTTGTCGGCGAGGTTGCTGGTGAGGTGGTCGATGGTCTGCACCACCGTGTCTAGAGCGCGCTTCTCGCGGCCCAGTTCCTGCGCCCGCTTGGGCTCGTTCCAGACGTTTGGGTTCTCGAGGGCCGCGTTGACCTCGTTCAGCCGCAGTGCCTTGCGGTCGTAGTCAAAGATACCCCCTTAGCGCTTGGGTGCGCTCTGTGAGGTCAGCGAGCTTGGCGCCGATGGCATTGATGCGTTCGATGTCCATGGAGTGCTTCCAGTGAAGGGCGCGGATTTTCGCATGGCGGGACGAGTCGCCTTGCCGCGAAACGGCCCCGGCCACACGCACGTAGCAGGGTTTGTCCTGACAGGGTCGATGCCTAAAGGGCCTTGCATTGTCAGACCTGCGTAAGCGTTGCGAAAGCAAAGTACAGGCGCAATGCTGACCACGCTGAATCTCCTGCAGCTTCTGCTGTACATCCCCCTGCTGGCGCTGATCGGGCAGGGCCTGCTGTACGTGCTGGCCGGCCCACGCCGCGAATCGAATTTCTTCTACCGGTTGCTGCAGCTGCTGTCCAAGCCTTTCACCCTGGTCGTGCGCAAGCTCACGCCGGCGAAGGTGGCCGACCGCCACGTGCCCGTGGTCACGCTGTTCCTCGTGTTCATCGCCTACGCCGTGGTGACGCTGGAGAAAATCAACCTGTGCGTGCAGATCGGGATGGAGGCTTGCCGATGAGCGCTTCGTCGCGCGGAATGGAGTGGTGGCGCATGAAGCTGCGCGCCATCGCCTACATCCTGATGGGCCGGGCTGCGGCCGCTGAGCGCGTGTTCGATGACATGCTCGCCCGCTGGCCTGACGATGCGTATGCGCTGGCCAGCCGCAGCCACTTGCGCGCGCAGGCTGGCCGGCACGACGAGGCCATCCTCGATGCCGAGCACTTGGTGCGGCTGCATCCGCGGCGCAGTGCGGCCGATTGGTTCAATCTCGGCTACCTGCTGGAGGAAGCGACCCGGCTGGTGGAGGCCGAAGCGGCCTTCCGGCGTGCGCTCGATCTCGACGACAAGCTGGACCGCGCCTGGTATGGGTTGGGCCTCGCCCTGATCCGCCAGCGGCGTTTCGACGAAGCCGTGGCCGCGCTCAAGCGAAACACCGAGCTGCAGCCCATGAGCCCCTATGGCTGGTACCAGCTGGCACGCGTGCACATCGACCGGCATGACCCGGAGTCTGCGCAAAAGATCATCCGCCACCTGCAGGGTTTCGAGCCCAAGGTGGCTGCGCAACTGCAACGCGAGACGGGCCTGTCGCCATGAGCGGCCGGGCGAGGGGCGGGTGAGGGTACCGGGACCGAGCCCGGAGACAACTTAGGAGACAAGCGCCATGCAGCTCACCGAGCGACACCGAGAGTACTGGAGCAAGAACCTGAGGATCACCGGGATCCTGCTGGCGATCTGGTTCTTCGTCACCTTCGTCATCGGGTACTTCGCCCGGGACCTCGACTTCACGTTCTTCGGCTGGCCCTTCAGCTTCTGGGTGGCCGCCCAGGGCGCGCTGATCGTGTACGTGATCATCATCGGGTTCTACGCACGGTACATGAACCGTCTGGACCAGAGCTACGGCGTCGCCGAGGAGGAATGACCATGGCGACGGTACAAGGCGGCAGTGCCTCCGCGGTTGCCAACCGCGCGTTCAAAAAGCAGCTCAACAAGGTTTACAGCTGGTACACCGGCGGCTTCATCGCGTTCATCGTCGTGCTGGGCATCCTGGAGCAGATGGGCCTGCCCAGGAACTGGATCGGCTTCATCTTCCTGCTGGCCACGGTGGGCTTGTATGCCGGCATCGGCATCATGAGCCGAACCACCGACGCCACCGAGTACTACGTGGCCGGGCGCCGCGTGCCGGCCGTCTACAACGGCATGGCCACAGGCGCCGACTGGATGAGCGCAGCCTCGTTCATCGGCATGGCCGGAACGCTTTACCTCACCGGCTATGGCGGGCTGGCCTTCATCATGGGCTGGACCGGCGGCTATTGCCTGGTGGCGCTGTTCCTGGCGCCCTACCTGCGCAAGTTCGGGCAGTTCACGATCCCAGACTTCCTCGGCGCGCGCTTCGAGGGGAACCTGCCGCGCTTCATCGGCATCTGCGCCGCGATCCTGTGCTCCTTTACCTACGTGGTGGCGCAGATCTACGGCGTGGGTCTGATCACCTCGCGTCTGTCGGGCCTGGCGTTCGAGGTGGGCATCTTCGTGGGCCTGGGCGGCATCCTGGTGTGCTCGTTCCTGGGCGGCATGCGCGCCGTCACGTGGACGCAGGTGGCGCAGTACATCATCCTCATCATTGCGTACTTGGTGCCGGTGGTGTGGCTGTCGGTGAAGCAGACCGGCGTGCCCATCCCGCAGGCCATCTACGGCATGCAGTTGCAGAAGGTGACCGCGCGCGAGAACGAACTGAAGCAAGACCCGAAGGAGCTGGAAGTCATTGCCGCCTTCAAGGCTCAGTCCGACGCGCTGGCGGCCAGGCTCAAGGACATCCCGACCGCGCTCGCGGAAGAACGCGCCGCCGCGGAGCGCAAGGTCGCCGACCTGAAGGCCGCCTCCGCGCCGATGCCCGAGATCCAGGCCGCCGAGAAGTCGCTCGCGGCGGTGCCCAAGAACGAGGCCGACGCGAAGAAGGCCTGGACAACCGCCAAGACAGCGGCCGACGGCCGCGCCAAGCCGCTGGCCGGCATGCCGCCGCACGCGCAGATATACGCCGGCGACCCGAACGGCGATGCCTCGGCGCAGAAGGCATTCAGCGAGTCGCGCCGCAACTTCCTCGCCCTGGTGTTCTGCCTGATGGTGGGCACGGCGGCACTGCCGCACATCCTCATGCGCTACTACACCACTCCCTCGGTCAGGGAGGCGCGCGAGTCGGTGACCTGGTCGCTGTTCTTCATCTTCCTGCTGTACTTCACCGCACCGGCGCTCGCGGTGCTGGTGAAGTACGAGGTGCTGAACACGCTGGTCGGCACGCCCTTCGACCGGCTGCCTGAATGGATTTCCGCGTGGAACCGCGTCGACCCGACCCTGCTGTCGGTGACCGATGTCAACAGGGACGGCATCTTCCAGCTCGGCGAGATGAAGATCGGCGGCGACATCATCGTGCTGGCCACGCCCGCCATTGGCGGACTGCCGTACGTGATCTCGGGCATGGTGGCGGCCGGTGGCCTGGCGGCGGCACTGTCCACCGCCGACGGTTTGCTGCTGACGATCGCCAATGCGCTGTCGCACGACCTGTACTACAAGATGATCGACCCGAACGCGCCCACGGCCCGCCGCGTGGCCATTTCAAAGGCGCTGCTGCTGGTGGTGGCGCTGCTGGCGGCCTTCGTCGCGGCGCAGAAACCGGCGGACATCCTGTTCCTGGTGTCGGCGGCGTTCTCGTTCGCGGCGGCAGCGTTCTTCCCGGCGTTGGTGCTGGGCATCTTCTGGAAGCGGGCCAACCGATGGGGTGCCTCGCTGGGCATGATCCTCGGCCTGGGCGTGACCTTCTACTACATGGTCACGACCCAGCCGTGGCTGCGCGGCGTGTTCGGTGTGACGCGGCCGATCGAGCTGTGGTGGAGCATCCAGCCCATCTCGGCGGGCCTGTTCGGCGTGCCGGTAGGCTTTGCGGTGATCATCATCGTGAGCTTGCTGACCAAGGAGCCCAGGCGCGAGACGCAGGAGCTCGTGGAGCACGTGCGCTACCCCGACCTGAAGCTGGCCAAGACCTGAGGCAGGCCGCTTTCCCCGATGCCCCGCTCTTGTCTTGAGCGGGGCTTTTCTTCCTGGGGCGCTGATTCCACAATCGACCGCATCATCTGCGGCAAGGGGGATCCCGATGGCCCGTCGCCCCGTGCAGGCACAAAGGCTGGTGGCGCTGTTCGTGCTGGGCTGCCTGTTGTTTTCGTACCCGCTGCTTTCTCTGTTCAACACCGGGGCCACGGTGTTCGGCATCCCTTTGCTCTACGCCTACCTGTTCGGCGTGTGGGTCGCGCTCATCGTGGGGATGATCCTGATCGTCGAGCGGCGGCGATCGTGAAGGGAAGAGGGCGCGCATGCTGCACGGTGGCGTGATCCTGCTGACCTCCTTCGCCTACCTGGGCATCCTGTTCGCCATCGCGTACTACGGCGACAAGCGGGCCGACGCCGGCCGCTCGATCATCGCCAACCCGTACATCTACGCCCTGTCCATGGCGGTGTACGCCACGTCCTGGACGTTCTACGGCAGCGTGGGTCGCGCGGCGGCCAGTGGCGTCGGTTTCCTGCCCATCTACCTGGGCCCCACGCTGATCGCGGCGCTGTGGTGGCTGGTGCTGCGCAAGATGATCCGCATCAGCAAGGTCAACCGCATCACCTCCATCGCCGACTTCATCGCCGCGCGCTACGGCAAGAGCGCGCTGCTCGGTGGCCTGGTTACGGTGATTGCGGTGGTTGGCGTCATTCCGTACATCGCGCTTCAGCTGAAGGCGGTGTCCAACACCTTCGTGCTGCTGCTGCAATACCCCGACGTCGTGATGCCGCACAAGGAGCGCGCGGTGGCGGTGCTCGAGGACACGGCGCTTTACGTGGCGCTGCTGCTGTCCGCCTTCACCATCGTATTCGGCACGCGTCATCTCGACGCCACGGAGCGGCACGAAGGCATGGTGGCGGCCATCGCCTTCGAGTCGCTGGTGAAGCTGCTGGCCTTCGTGGCGGTGGGCGTGTTCGTCACGTTCGGGTTGTACGGCGGTTTCGGTGACGTGTTCGAGAGCGCCCGCCAGCTGCCCAACATCGAGGAGCTGCTCACGCTGGGCGGCACGGCCGGCACCTATGGCTCATGGGCCTCGCTCGTCTTCCTGTCGATGCTCTCCATCCTGTTCCTGCCCCGGCAGTTCCAGATCGCCGTGGTGGAGAACACCAACGAGGAGCACGTGGCCAAGGCCATCTGGCTCTTCCCCGCCTACCTGCTGGCGATCAATGTGTTCGTGCTGCCCATCACCTTTGCGGGCCTGATGCTCTTTCCGCCGGGACAGGTGGATGCCGACACCTTCGTGCTGACGCTGCCCATGGCTCACCGGCAAGAGGCGCTGGCGCTGTTCGTGTTCATCGGCGGGCTGTCGGCGGCCACCGGCATGGTGATCGTGGAAACGATCGCGCTGTCGACCATGATCTGCAACGACTTGGTGATGCCGCTGCTGCTGCGCTGGAAGGCGCTCGCGCTGGCCGAAAGCCGCGACCTGTCCCGGCTGCTGCTGGGTATCCGGCGCGGCGCGATCGTGACGGTGATGATGCTGGGCTACGCCTACTACCGCATCGCGGGCGAAGCTTATGCACTGGTCACCATCGGCCTGGTGTCCTTCGCGGCGGTGGCGCAGTTTGCGCCGGCCATGCTGGGCGGCATGTACTGGCGCGAGGGCACCCGTGCCGGGGCTCTCACCGGCCTGTCGCTTGGCTTCGTCGTCTGGGCCTACACGCTCTTGCTGCCGTACTTCGCGCGCTCGGGCTGGCTGCCGATCTCGTTCGTGGAGGAGGGGCCGTTCGGGATCGCTTGGCTCAAGCCGTTCGAGCTGTTCGGCCTGGCCGGGCTGAACGACATCAGCCACTCCATGTTCTGGAGCATGCTGGCCAATGTGGGCGGCTACGTGGCGGTGTCCTTGCTCGGGCGGCAGAGCATCCGCGACCATGCGCAGGCCCTGTTGTTCGTCGATGCGTTCAAGGTGGCCGGCGGCGGCTCCAGCCTGTGGCGCGGCAGTGCCTCGCTGCCGGAGATGCTGGCTCTGGTGGGCCGATTCCTCGGGCCGCAGCGCGCGGAGGACGCGTTTGCCACCTATGCGGCCCAGCGCGGCGTGCCGTCGATCGACCGCCTCGAGCCCGATGCCGCGCTCATGCATTTCGCGGAGAGCCTGCTGGCCGGTGCCATCGGCGCCTCGTCGGCACGGGTGATGCTCGCCTCGGTGGTGAAGGAGGAGCCGCTGGGCATGGATGAGGTGCTCAACATCCTCGACGAGGCGTCGCAGGTGATCGCCTACAGCCACCAGCTGGAGCAGAAGTCGCGCGCACTGGAGGAGGCGACCGCCGAGTTGCGCGCCGCCAACGAGCGGCTGAAGGAGCTCGACCGCATGAAGGACGACTTCATCTCGACCGTGACGCACGAGCTGCGCACGCCGCTCACCTCGATCCGCGCGTTCTCCGAGATCCTGAGCGAAGACCCCGACATGCCGGTGCCGCAGCGCGCCGAGTTCATCGGCATCATCGTGAAGGAAAGCGAGCGCCTCACCCGCATGATCAACCAGGTGCTCGACCTCTCCAAGCTCGAATCGGGCAGCGCCGAGTGGCACTCCACCGAGCTCGACCTGAAGGAGGTGATCCACGATGCCGTGAACACCACCAGCCAACTCGTGCGTGACCACGAGGCCACGCTCACGCTCGACCTGCCCGAGCAGGTGCCGCAGGTTCGCGTCGACCGCGACCGGCTGATGCAGGTGATGCTCAACCTCATCTCGAACGCGGTGAAGTTCTGCCCACGGCGCTCCGGGCGCATCGGCATCGCGCTGCACGTGCTGCCCGATGTGCTCCAGGTGGACGTGAGCGACAACGGCGTCGGCATTGCGCCGGCCGACCACGACCTCATCTTCGAGAAGTTCCGGCAGGTGGGCGACACGCTCACCGAGAAGCCGCAGGGCACCGGGCTGGGGCTGCCGATCAGCCGGCAGATCGTGCACCACTTCGGCGGGCACCTGTGGGTGAGAAGCGAACGCGGGCAGGGCGCAACCTTCTCCTTCACCCTGCCGCTCAAGCCACCCGCGCCCCCGGCCGAGCGCACGGCACCCGCGGCGCAGGCGGAAACGGAGAGCCAGGCATGAACACCATCCTCATCGCCGACGATGAGCCCAACATCGTCATCTCGCTGGAGTACCTGCTGCAACGAGAGGGCTACCGCGTGCTGGTGGCGCGCGACGGCAAGGAGGCGCTGGACACCATCCGCGCCACGCCGCCCGACCTGGTGCTGCTCGACGTGATGCTGCCCGGCGTGTCCGGCTTCGACGTGTGCCAGAAGATTCGCGAGAACCCCGCCTGGAACGGCATGCGCGTGCTCATGCTCACCGCCAAGGGCCGTGATGTCGAGATGAGCAAAGGCATGGCGTTGGGGGCTGACGCCTACATCACCAAGCCGTTTTCCACCAAGGAACTGCTCTCGCAGATCCGCGAGCAGTTGGAGGCCCGATAGGTGGCCAACCGCCTGCGCTTCGCTGTGTGGCTCACCCTGGCGACGGCATTCGTCCTGGGGCTGTTCGCCATCGTTGGCTTCGCACTGTGGTTCGACATGCAGGATGCCCAGCGTGCCGTTGTACGCACGGTGTTGAAGGAAAGGCTGCCGCTGCTGCTCATTCTTGCCTTCCTGTTGCCTTTCCTGCTGGGCGGGCTCCTGCACTGGGGCATGGCGGCTTGGCCGCTGGCGGCCTCGCGCATGGCCGAGGAGGTGGCGCTGATCCACACGATCAATCCTTCGTATCGCGTGTCCCTGGTCGGCGCGCAAGCGATGCGCCAGCTGGGTGACGCCATCAACGCCTTCGCCGAGGCTCACCGCAAGCTGCAGCGCGACGTGCAGGCACGGGTGGACGAGGCCAATGCCCAGCTCACCGAGGAGAAGAACCGCCTTGCGGCGCTCATGTCGGAGCTGGCGCACAGCGTGCTCGTGTGCAACCGAGAGGGGCGCATCCTCCTGTACAACGAGCGCGCCGCGCAGCTGCTGGCCGGCATGGCGGCGCGCGCCGGCGCGGCGCCGGTGGGCTTGGGCCGCTCGGTGTTCTCCATCCTCGACAAGAGCCAGATCGTCCACTCTCTTGATCGCATCGGCCGGCGCATCGAGCAGCACGCCGCGCACCCGGTGGCGCACTTCGTCACCGCGCGCGGCGACCAGCTCCTGCGTGCGCAAATGGCGCCGGTGCTCGACCCGCACGGCGAGGTGGGCGGCTTCGTGCTCATGCTCGAAGACATCACGCGCTCCATCGAGAGCGACAGCCGGCGCGAGACGCTGCTTCGGCAGCTCACCGAAGGCACGCGCGCCTCGCTGGCCAACATCCGCGCGGCGGCGGAGACGGTGCTGCAGTACCCCGACATGGATCCCGAACGCGGGCGCCGCTTCAGCGAGGTGATCCGCGACGAGGCCGAGCGGCTTTCTGCGCGCCTCGATGCCGCGGCGGCGGCGGGGGCCGAGGCGGCGGGCACGCCCTGGCCATTGGAAGACATGCTGGCCGCCGACCTGGTGTACGCGCTGCAGCGCAGTTTCGAGCGCCGGCTCAGCATCGCGGCCGCCCAGCGCGACGACGGTGAACCGCTGTGGTTGAGCGTGGACAGCCATGCAATGGTCCAGGCCCTCACGCACCTCATGGGGCGGCTGATGGAGCGCAAGGCCCTGCGCTCGGTGATCATCGAGACGGCGGCTGCCGGCCGCCGCTTCGTGCGCCTCTCTCTGGCCTGGAACGGCAACGGCTCGGTGCTGGAGCCCGAACTGTTGCGTCAGTGGCAGGAGGAGATCTACGCCCCGGGCTCTGACGGAAGCGGGCCCACGGTGGAGCAGGTGCTGCAGCGCCATGGCGCCGAGATGTGGTCGCAGGCCGACCGCGGCACCGGCCGCACGCGCGTGACGATTCAGCTGCCCACGTCGCGTCCGGCTGAGATGGCGCAAGCCGCTGGTGAGACCGGTGTGCCGAGCCGCCCCGTCTATTACGACTTCGACCTGTTCAACCAGCGCGGACAGAATCCCGAGCTCGATGAACGCCTGCTGACCGAGCTGAGCTACACGGTCTTCGACACCGAGACGACCGGGCTCTCTCCTTCCGAAGGCGACGAAATCATCTCCGTCGGCGCGGTGCGCATCGTCAACGGCCGGCTGCTGCGCCAGGAATGCTTCGACCGCCTTATCCGGCCGCGCTGCCCGGTGCGGCGCGAATCGCAGGAGATCCACGGCATCACCGCAGAGATGCTGGCGCCGCAGCCGCCCATCGAGGAGGTGCTGCCGTTGTTCCACCGCTTCACCGAGGACACGGTTCTGGTGGCGCACAACGCCGCCTTCGACATGCGGTTCCTCCAGATCGCTCAAGTGCGCACCGGCGTGGAGTTCGTCTTGCCGGTGCTCGACACGCTGATGTTGTCGGCGCTGGCCCACCCCGGCCACCCGGAGGCCGAGCACCGGCTTGAGCGCATCGCCGCTCGGTTGGGCATTGCGGTGGTGGGCCGGCACACCGCGCTGGGCGACGCCATCGTCACCGGCGAGGTGTTCCTGAAGCTGCTGCCGCTGCTGGCCGAGCGCGGCATCCGCACGCTGCGGCAGGCCCGCGAGGCCTCGCAGAAGACGCTGTACGCCAAGCTGGAGTACTGACACGGTGCCGTCCATGGAGCACGCCTCCCGCACGCTCGCCCAGCAGTCGCTGGAAGCCCGGCTCGGAGAGCTGCCGCGCAAGACACCCATTGGCGTGCCGCCCGACACGCCGCTGTCCACGGCGCTGGCCGCCATGCGCCGCCAGCGCGTGGGATCGCTGCTGGTGCTCGACGACAGCGGCGCGCCAGTGGGCATCCTGACCCGCTACGACATCATCGACCGCATCACGCTGCCCCAGCTGCCGCTGTCCACGCCGATCTCGCAGGTGATGAGCGCCCCGGTGAGCACGCTCACCGCGGGGCATACGGTGCACGACGCGGCTCTCCTGATGTCGCGATCGGGAATCCGCCACGTGCCGGTGATGGAGGGCTCGCACGTGGTGAGCGTCGTTTCCGAGCGCGATGTGTTCGCGCTGCAGCGCATGTCGCTGCGACAGATCAGCTCGGCCATTCGCGCCTCGACAGATATCGCCACGCTGGTGGAGGCGGCGATGGAGATCCGCCGCTTCGCGTACGACCTGCATCTGCACGGCATCGGCGCACGCCAGCTGACGCAGCTCATCAGTCATCTGAACGACGTGCTCACCGAGCGGCTGGTGCATCTCATCGCCGGCGAGGCGGGGGTGGACATGGGGCGCGCCTGCTGGTTGGCCCTGGGTTCCGAGGGCCGCTCGGAACAGACCCTGGCCACCGACCAGGACAACGGGCTGGTTTTCGAGACCGACGACCCCGCGGCTGACCGGCCGCGCTGGCTGGCCTTCGGCCGCCGCGTGAACGAGGCGCTCGACGCCTGCGGCTACCCGCTGTGCCGCGGCAAGGTGATGGCCGGGGAGGCGCAATGCTGCATGACGCCTGCCGAGTGGATCGCGCGCTTTCAGCACTGGATGGAGCACGGAGCGCCGGCCGACCTGCTGGCCTCGTGCATCTACTTCGATTTCCGGGGCATCGCCGGCCGCCTGTCCCTCGCTCTGCCGATGCGCGAGTGGATCACGCGCGAGGCCGTGGGACTGCCGCGTTTTCTCAAGCAGATGGCGGAGAACGCGCTCGCCAACGAGCCGCCGCTCGGCTGGCTGGGTGGCATCGATTCCCAAAAGGTCGACGGCCGCCCCATGCTCGATCTGAAGCTGCACGGCGCCATGCTCTTCGTCGACGCGGCGCGGTTGTATGCGCTGCGCGTTGGAAGCCCCTACACCAATACCGTCGAGCGACTCCAGGCGGTGGGTCTGGCGCTCGGCGTGCCGGCTCAGGAAAGCGAGTCATGGGTCGGCGCGTTCGAGGTCGTGCAGATGCTTCGCCTGCGCACGCAGCTGCAGCGCGACGGGGTGTCGGGCAACCCCAACCATATCGACCTGAGCCGCCTGAATGACATGGACCACCGCATGCTGAAGGAGAGCCTGCGCGTGGCGAAGCGCTTGCAGCAGAGGATGGAGCTCGATTACCGGCGGTGAGGGCGGACACCGCGTGGCCCCTTCACCCCAGCGGGGAAAGGGGGCCGTCCAGAAACCGATCCAGCAGTTGAGCCAACTGCTGCGGCTGATCGTGGTGCAGCATGTGGCCGGCCGGTGAGAGCACGTGTCGTTCGAGCCGCGGGACCACCTCGATTCGCGTCTCGAAGTCTTCGCGTGCATAGCGGTCGCCCCACCACTCGGCCATGCGGGTGAGGTTGCCTTCCACCCACATCACCGGCGCCTCGATGCGCTTCCAGCATTCCAGCACCTCGGCCTTGCGGTACAGCACTGGATTCACGCGCTTGTGCGCCGGGTCGCCCAGGATCTCCCAGCGTCCGTCGGCGCGGCGGCGCGACCAGTGTGCCGACAGCCACGCCGCGCGTGCATCGGTGAGCAAGGGGTTCGTCTTGCGCAGCCGCTCGGCCACCGCCTGAAGGCTGTCGTAATCGCGCAGCTGCTGGGGCTGCTGGAGCTCGTCCAGCCATTGTGCGTAGCGACGAGGCGCTTGTTCGGGCGGGCTGTCGGGCATGCCGAAGCCTTCCAGGTTCACCAGCCGGCGCACGCGGGCGGGCCGGATGCCGGCATACAGCATCGCGACGTTGCCGCCCATGCTGTGCCCGAGCAGATCCACCCGCCGGCCGGGCACGAGGGCGTCAAGCAGAGCTTCGAGGTCACCCAGGTAGTCGGGGAACCAATAGGTGTCGACGCCCGCGGTGTCGGTGAGCCCGAAGCCGCGCCAATCGGGCGCGATGACCATGCGGTCGTCGTCGAGCGCATCCACCACGAACTGGAACGAGGCGGCAACGTCCATCCAGCCGTGCAGCATGACCAGCGGTGGGCGGTCGTTTCCGGTGAGGGACAGGTCGCCCCACAGCAGCATGTGGTGGCGCAGCCCGCGCAACTCGATGAAGCGGCTTTGGGCGGTGCGCGTTGGTCGGTATTCGGGTGTTGTCATGCCGCGCACTATAGGAGTGGGAGGGGGAGGCGGGAGCGTAGGAAATGCGCGCCGTCACCCATTCCTACCCGGGCGGAAGCCGACCGATGCGGCGATCGGCTCTGTTGCACACTTCGCCCTTTCACCCGACCCTCTGGAGCACATCCACATGGAAAGCGTCCGTCTCGGCGGCAGCGACCTCGAGGTCACGCGCATCTGCCTGGGCACCATGACCTTCGGCGAGCAGGTCGGCGAGCGTGCAGCGCATGCGATCCTCGATCGCGCGGTCGAACGTGGTGTCAATTTCATTGACACCGCGGAGATGTACCCGGTGCCCCCGCGGCGTGAGACCTTCGGCGCCACCGAGCGCATTTTGGGCAGCTGGTTTGCGCAGCGACCCGGCATGCGAGATCGCGTGGTGCTGGCCAGCAAGGTGGCCGGCCCTTCACGCGGCATGGATTGGGTGCGCGGCGGCAGCGCCGATGTGCGAGAGCAAGACATCGTCGACGCCTGCGACGCCAGCCTCGCGCGCCTTCGCACCGACCGCATCGACCTCTACCAGATCCATTGGCCCAATCGCAACGCGCCGAGTTTCGGCGCGCTGTACTTCGACGCATCGCGCGACCGGCCGCAAAGCTCCATTCACGAGCAACTCGGCGCACTGGATCGTCTCGTGCGGGCCGGCAAGGTGCGGCATGTGGGCCTGTCGAACGAAACGCCTTACGGCGTGAGCGAGTTTCTCCGCGTGGCCGAGCAGCACGGGCTGCCGCGCATCGTGAGCGTGCAGAACCCGTACTCGCTGCTCAACCGTGTGGTCGACAACGGGCTCGACGAGATGATGTACCGCCACAACGTGTCGCTGCTCGCGTACTCGCCCCTGGCCTTCGGCGCGCTCACCGGCAAGTACGACGACTCCGGCTTCGACGGCGAGGGCGCGCCGCGCGGGCGCATGGCCTTGTTCGACAGCATGAGGAAACAGCGCTGGGGCCGCGCCGAATCCTTGGCCGCGGCGCGCGTGTACAACGAGCTGGCGCGCGACCACGGCTTCACTCCCACGCGCATGGCTCTTGCCTTCTGCTTTCGCAACTGGCGGGTGGCGAGCACGCTGGTGGGCGTGAGCAGCCGCGAGCAGCTCGACGAAAACCTCGATGCCTGGGGCACCGCGCTGCCGCCTGAGCTGCTCCAGCAGATCGACGGCATTCGGTGGCGCCATCGCGATCCGGCGCAATGAATCGATGGCCAAGAAGAACACCCACGTGAGCGAGACGCCGGCCACGCAGTTTCTGCGCCGGCACGGCGTGTCGTTCACCGAGCACCTGTACGACTACGTCGAGCACGGCGGCACGGCCGAGTCTTCGCGGCAGCTGGGCGTGCCGGAGCACCAGGTGGTCAAGACGCTGGTGATGCAAGACGAGCGCGGCGAACCGCTCATCGTGCTGATGCACGGCGATCGCCAGGTAAGCACCAAAAACCTCGCGCGGCAGATCGGCGCCAAGTCGGTAGAGCCCTGCAAGCCCGAGGTCGCGCAGCGGCACAGCGGCTATCTCGTGGGTGGCACCTCGCCCCTCGGCACGCGCAAGGCGATGCCGGTGTACGTGGAAGACAGCGTGCTCGCGCTGCCCTCGGTGTGCATCAACGGCGGGCGTCGCGGCTACCTCGTCGGCATCCCGCCGAAGCTGCTGCTCGACCTGCTGGGCGCCAAGCCGGTGAGCTGCGCGTTATGAGCGCCCCCAGGGCCGGGCTGCGCCCAGCCCGCCCCCCGCGGGGGTCAAGGAAACTTGGGGCGGCCCGGCGTTTCCTTATGAATTGCCGCGGGTGCACAATGCCCCGATCCCACTCGTACGAACCAGGATGGAGACCCTCTATTCCGTCGCGGCCATCCTCGCCGCCTACCTGATCGGCTCCTTGTCGTTCGCTGTCATCGTGAGTCGCGTCATGGGCCTGAGCGACCCGCGCACGTATGGCTCCGGCAACCCCGGCGCGACCAACGTGCTGCGCTCGGGCAGCAAGAAGGCGGCCGTGCTCACCTTGTTGCTCGATGCGTTGAAAGGGTGGCTGCCGGTGGCCGCCGTCGCATGGTTGGGCGAGCCCTACGGATTGCAGGAGGGCACGATCGCGCTGGTAGGCTTGGCCGCTTTCGTCGGGCACCTATGGCCGGTGTTCTTCCGCTTCCGCGGAGGCAAGGGCGTCGCCACGGCAGCGGGAGTGCTGTTCGGCCTCCAGCCGCTGCTTGGTTTTGCCACGTTGGTCACTTGGCTCATCATCGCCTTCTTCTTCCGCTACTCGTCGCTGGCTTCTATCGTCTCGGCGCTGTTCGCGCCGTTCTACCAACTGCTGATCTGGGGTGGCGGCCCGGTCGCCGCCGTAGTGGGGGTCATGGGTCTTCTGCTGCTGTGGCGGCACACGCCCAACATGCAGAAGCTATTGGCAGGCACCGAGAGCCGGCTGGGGCAGAAGGTGCCAGCCGCCGCGAGCGCGGATCATGGAAAACCCCATCACGGCCATGACACCAAACATGGCGGACGGCACCCGCACGGCGCCAAGCATTGAGCCCCAAGAGGCCAATTTCGCAGCAGCCGGTAGCCGCAACCCGCGGGTACGAATTGATTCAATATTAACGATGGCGAACAAATACCTGGTGCATAAGGGTAACAATTGATTTCGTTATACTGATGCGAAATCATTGTTTGCTCCACGAATCAACCCCCTAATACAGATATTCGGGTTATTCGGTTTTTTGCAACGCTTTCTCCTACACTCCGCTCCCTCCCCCCGTTTTATCAGGGTGTGCGTAATGCGGCACTGTGCGAACCAGGGCGAGAATTTCTATACATTTGTCATAACTGAAAAGGGAAGTAAGGAATGTTGAAAGCGATTCGTTCGACGTTGTTGGCAATGGTGTCGTCCCTCATCGCGCTGTCCGCAGTGGCTGGCCCGAGCAAGCAAGACGCCCAGGCGCTGGTGGAACAGGCGGCACAGTTCGCGGCCAAGAGCGGCAAAGAACAACTGATTGCTGAAGTCAACAAGAAAGACGGCCCCTTCAACAAGGGTGAGCTGTACGTCTTTGTCTACGACATGAAGGGTACGCTGATCGCCGACCCGGTGAACCAGAATCTGGTGGGCCAGAACAATCTGGCCAAGCCCGATGCCGAAGGCAAACTGTTCCGCAAGGAATTCGTTGACGTTGCCTCGCAACAAGGCAGCGGCTGGGTGGAATATAAGTACGCCAACCCCGTCAGCGGCAAGGTCGAGCCCAAGGCTTCGTACGTCAAGAAGCAAGGTGACATCATCATCATTGCTGGCGTTTATCTGAAGTAATCGGGAATCAATTTCCCCTAAGCAATCCCGCCTCTTGAGGCGGGATTGTTATTTCTGGTGCGCCCAGCATGGGCGCACTCTTGCGGGTGCAAGTCCCGCCGTAAGT
>CBFHAS010000039.1:0-31471 GCA_965653625.1 uncultured Burkholderiaceae bacterium
GAACGCTGTCCGCGATCAGCCTGGAATGGGTGTCCGCGATGAATGGAATGCGCAGGCAAGCACTCAAATAGCCTATAGGCATAGGCGAAGCCCATCCGCTTGACTGCCTCCTCGTCGAAGTAGAACAACCAAGCCGCGAGTAGCGCCACGGACATGGCCAGCGTGAGTCCCGCAGCCAGGCCGGGGTCGGCCAACTGAACGAACTCGAATCCCAGCGGTACCAGCCGCATCGCCTTGGCGAGCACCAATCCCCATGCCAGCCCCAGCAGACAGAACACGATACCCACAGGCTTCATCGCCCGCATGTTGCGATGAAAGCCATAGGCGATGTTTTCCTTCAGCAGCAAGCTCTTGTCGCCCCGCGTCAATTCCCGCATGCGCGTCGTCGCCCCGATGTAGACGTCGTCCGCTCGCGCAGGATCGGCAGCCTCTTCGCCCGCGGTGGGTACGGTGATACCGAGCTTGGACTTGATGGCATCGTGATAGCGCTGCCGGCTGACACTGTCCAACGCCGCCGCTTCGCGATGGCGCAGTGCGATCGTCGTCGGCAAGCCGCCCCATTTGCGGATCAGTTTCGTCTCCAGTTTTTTGCCGCGGCCGCGGGCGATGCTTGCCAAGCCGTACATGGCGCCACAGCCGCCAAGAAGGCCTAGCACCCCCACCAGCACCGGATGCTTGGGGCCATAGACGCACACCAGCGGTACGAGCAGCGGGAGCACCACGAGCAGCGCAGGCACTAGACGTGCCTTCCGTTCATAGGGGTCCTTCACGAGGTCGATGAGTCCGAGCATGGTGCGCGATGTGGTGGTTGTGTCAGTTGGTACTGCCTGCAGCCTCGAGGTAAAGCTGTAGCTCGGCGCGGTTCTTGAGCACGATCTGCTGCGCCGCCGGGTCGGTCGGTTGCTCGATGTGCAGTCCCAACCGCCGCAAGGTGTAGTAGAGGAATGCTTGTCGACACTTCAGTGCGACCTGACCGTCTTCCATGCCGTAGTCCAGTTCCAGCGCTCGTCTGGTGGACGCTGGAAGCTCGGGTCTCGGCGCCAACAGCAGCGTCAGCACGGTGTGCCACTGCGCATCCAGCCGTCCATCGACCGTGCTGGATGACAAGAGTCCGATGTCGAGGATCCGAGCCAGGACGAAATCGGCGAAGCGCTCGCGCTTGTGGCAATAGGCTCGGACGTGCCAGCGGAATCCGTCGTAGCCCAACGCGTGCGGCGACAGTTGACGCTCCGCCGGTTGGATCGCACCCATCGACTGGTAGCGAACCGTCACCGACTGTCTCTGCCGAATCGCTTTCACCAGCGTTTCAACAGTGCCCTCATCGAGCGTACGCCACGGAGACGGCGCCAGGTCGGCTTCGACCATTGCACCGAAATAGCTCGCGCCAAGCGACAGGACGCCGGTCTTAACGGCGAGCAATTCAGCGAGGTAACGGCGAGCGGAGCTGCGCTCGTATAGGGGCTTGAACTCCGGCGTTGCGACATACGTTCGCGAGCTGCGGTCGTAAGCGAGATTCGCAGGCGCGAGTTCGGTGTACTTGGCGATGTCCAGCGACACCTGCGGTGTGGAAAGCCCGAAATGCTCGGTGAGATCGGTGCGGTTGAGCCGCCCCTCCCAGCGCAGCCGGAAATCGATGAACTGCAGCCGTCGCTCCAACCCCCAACTCAGGCTCTTGTCAGCATGTCCGTCGGGGTTCTGGGGTACTGCGGCGTCATCCATGGCATGAGTCTAGCAAATAGATGCAACTAAAAAGTAATCGCGTATACTTCCTATACGTAAAAGTTGCCCAAACCGCCATCGCTATGCCCACCACCATCACCTTCTTTCCCGTCGACAACGGCGACATGACGCTGATCAAGTTCGGCGACACCGCGGCCGCCACGCTATTGATGGACGTGAACATCCGCCTGGATGCCGACGACCCGGACGGCGATGCCCGGGACGTGGCCAAGGACCTGCGCGATCGTTTGCAGAAGGACGAGAACGGCCGCCCCTATGTGGACGCCTTTTTGCTTAGCCACCCGGACCAGGACCACTGCCGAGGACTGATGCGGCATTTCCATCTCGGTCCACTGACCGACTACCCCGACGACAAGAAAGACCAAAAAGACAAAAAGATCGTGATTCGCGAGCTGTGGTCGTCACCGATCATTTTTCGCCGCGCCAGCAAGTCGCACACCCTGTGCGAAGACGCCAAGGCTTTCAACGCAGAGGCGCGCCGCCGGGTGAAGGCCAACCGGGACGCGTACTTCTTCGTGTCGGCTGGTGACCGCATCCAGATCATGGGCGAGGACATCGAAGGGAAGACCGACGATCTGGGACCGATCCTGCGCAAGGTCGATCAGGACTTCAACACCATCAACGGCAGCACGTCGGCCTTCTTCACCGCCCGCCTGCTCGCCCCACTCGATGCCTCCGATGACGAAGAACTCGAAGAGTGCCTGATCAAGAACCAATCGAGCGTGATCCTCAACCTGACGCTGGCAGCTGACGCGTACACGCCCGACGGCGCAAAGTTCCTGACAGGGGGTGACGCCGAGGTGTTCATCTGGAACCGTCAATGGAGCCGGCATGAGCACGAGCCGGAAGTGCTGGAGTACGACATCCTGCAGACCCCGCACCATTGCTCGTGGCACTCGCTGTCGTACGACAGCTGGTCCAAGATGGGCGAAAAAGCCAAGTTGGACGAGGGCGCGCGCAAGGCGTTGGCTCAAGCGCGCACCGGAGCGGTCATCGTGGCAAGTTGCAAGCCGATCGTCGATGACGACAGCGACCCGCCTTGCATCCGCGCGAAGCGCGAGTACCAGGCCATCGTGGACGCCGCCAAGGGCAGCTTCTATTGCACGGGCGAATACCCCAAGGCGGATGCGGTGGAGCCGCTGGTCTTCACGGTGACAGCGGAAGGGGTCAAGCCACCCTCCAAAAAGGAAGCGGGCGCCAAAGTGGCTACTGTCGTCTCGTCCGCACGCAGCCCGATGCCGCACGGCTGAACCAGCAATTCCACGAATGCCCACCCTGGCTGACATACCCGCGCTTGACGACGCGCTCGACCAATTGCGACACCACCGCGGTGTGTCGCGTGTGGGCGAGCCGCGTGA
This sequence comes from uncultured Burkholderiaceae bacterium, assembly GCA_965653625.1. GTDB lineage: Bacteria > Pseudomonadota > Gammaproteobacteria > Burkholderiales > Burkholderiaceae_C > Albitalea. Next base: position 3,099 of record CBFHAS010000039.1, read on the forward strand.
ATTCGACGGCAACGTGCGGGTTGAGATCGACATCACGGTCGCTTTACCGAGTCGGGCGCGGGCGTCGGGCATCTCCGCAAGCGGCGTGCGCGCTACCGAGACTTGCACGCTTGTCTTCACGCCGAGGTGGCCGCTGCGCGCGCCTCGGCCGTACCTGCGTGCCGACTTCCCGCTGCATCTGCCGCACATCAACCCGTACACCGCAGATCATCTCGTCTCGCCGTGCGTCTTCGAAGGATCGCTCGACGAACTCCTGCACCGGTTCGGGCTTGATGCCATCGTCGACCAGCTGATCGAATGGCTGGACAACGCCGCATCGGGCACCTTGATCGACCTGTCTCAGGGCTGGGAGCCGACCCGCCGCGACGCGTGTGCCTCGACCGTCGTCTTCAGCGCCGAACGATTGGTCGCGACCGCCCCGACCGACGGATCGATCCTCGCAACCGATGCGTTCTACGGCACCTTCCGCGAAGGTATCTATGCCTTCCTGGACGCGACGCTGACCGCCCGGCCGGAGCAGGTGTTCAACCAGCGCCATGCCGACAACCCGCCTGGCACGTTCGCAACTGGTCGCTGCGCCGTGTTCGTCACACGTGCCCCCTTCATCGATGGGCAGGCGCCCGTGGTGGGGAGCTATCAGCCGGACACGGTCGACAGTATCGACTCGCTGCTGGCACAGGCCAACGAACTTGGCATCGACGCTGTCGCGCTCGGTCAGGCGCTGGATGGCTATTACGGTCGTTCCATCTTGGACTTGCAAGAAGACCCGCGAGGCTGGACGAAGGGGCTGTTCGCCATTGTGGTGCTCGCCGTCCAACGGCCGGCTGCGCTGGTAGGCGCACATGGCCGCAGCGTTGAGGTTCTGCCCTATGTCGTTCGCTTTGATGTTGACCCCACAGAGGTCATGAAGCGCACACCATCGGTACATGCCGCCTTTCATGAGCATGCGTTGTCGGACGAACTACTGGCCCGCGCCTCTGGTCTCGCCGCCCCGGCCACGAGCAAGAAGCTGGTGCTGTTGGGCTGTGGCAGTTTGGGCTCCAAGGTTGGCCTCCACCTCGGGCGGGCAGGCTTCGGCCAGCTGACCTTTGTCGACAAGGAAAGGCTCTCACCGCACAACCTGGCCCGCCACGGCCTGATCGTTGACCTGGAGAAGAAGCTCCTGGACAGCAAGGCCGAACGGATGAAGACGGCGTTTGCCACGCTGTCGCACACCGGCAGCCGTGCGTTCAGCGAAGACGCGGTTGAGGTGTTCTCGGACCTTGCGCGCTGGGCCGAGGTCGTGCCCGAAGACACCGCCCTGATCCTGGACACCACGGCATCGCTGCAAGTGCAGGCGGCAGCGGCCGTCTCGCAGCATCTCGGTGCGCACCGCCTTGCGCGTGGTGCACTCTACGGGCAGGGTCGCTGCGCCGTGCTCATGCTGGAAGGTCCGGCACGCGGCACACGTGTCGATGACCTGACGGCCACGCTCTTCGAGTTGTGCCGGTACTTGCCGCGCCTGCGCGCCGCCGTCGCGGGCGATTCGACCGAGGCGACGCGCATCTTCGTAGGCGACAACTGCCGCTCGTTGACGATGCCGATGTCCGACGCCAAGGTCTCCCGCGCGGCCGCGCCGATGGCACTCCAGGTTGAACGCTGGCTCACCGATGGGCTGCCGTCGTCCTCGCAGCTGCTCATTGGCCTGGTGGATGAAGCGGGCCTGGGCATGGGCTGGGGCGCCCACAGCGTCGCACCAGTGACCGTGCTTGAGGTCAAGGACGATGGTGGATGGCAGGTTCGGGTGCTCGACCCGGTGGCCCGAGCGATCGATGCAGACGCCCGCCTTTGGGACCGCTTTGAAACCGGCGGAGCGCTCGTCGGCAGAATTTCCTATGAGAGCCGCACCATCATCATTGCGGGCATGGTAGGTGCTCCACCCGACAGCGTGCGCAGCCCAAGCACGTTCACGCTCGGCACCGATGGGTTGGTGAACGACCTGAAGCGCGCGCACGCGGACAGCCTCGGCTACCTCACCTTCCTCGGGACGTGGCACAGCCACCCAATGGGAGGCGACCACTCCGGCATCGATCGCGACACCCTCAGGAAAATTGCAAGTGACGCAGGCGGCCTGCCCGCGGCGTCATTGGTCTGGACCCCCACCGGACTTCGCTGTGCTGTCGCGCGTTGGTAACCCACACGGCGACTTGTACAGCTCAAGGTCTTCACGCTTGCCACCTGGAGGAAAGACACATGCCGAAGCTTCCATTGCATGACGGTTGCCTGCAGATCTTCAACGTGGATCATGGACAGTGCGCTCTGCTGAGCGTGCCTGCTCACGGCCGGATCTACCGAGTGCTGATCGATTGTGGTCACGCGGTCGACCTGGGAGGTGGCCCGTGGTATCCCGGTGCAGCCCTGCAGCAGGCGGGCATCAAATACATCGACCTGCTGAAACTGCACGAACTTCGATGAGGACCATACCACCGGGTGCATCTTTGGCAATCCCAGTGTGCACCCGGAGACCATCGCCAAGCTCAAGTCGAAACAGGGCATGGGTAAAGGCATCACCACCCTCGCTCGTGATCTTGCAACCCGGCGTGACAACGGACATACGCAGGTGCCACCCACCTTCCGGGCGTTGGCATGCTCCTGGCCTGGAACTCGTATCCCCACTTCCTGGACGAGAACAATCTGAGCCTGGTTTTCACGCTTCATGTCCACGGGTATCGCTTCGTGTTTCCAGGAGACATGGAAGACCAGGGGTGGCGCCATCTTCTGGCCAACAGCCCGCTCTTCCGGCAGCGAGTGCCGGGAGTTCACGTTCTCGTCGCCTCGCACCACGGCCGCTACAGCGGCATCCATCGGGAGCTGTTCGACGTACATGGCTGCTCTCCGGCCGTGGTCGTCAATCAGCGATGACTACAAGCAGTACTCGACGCAGGAAACGACAACCTACTACGGCAGCAAGGCACTCGGCATCCACGGATTCAGAGGAGTTCCCGGGATCCGCAAGGTGCTGACGACCCGAAGCGACGGGTTCATCCAGTTCTCATTCCAGAATGGACGGTGCTTGGCGATATAGAACCCTCGCGTCCACGGAAGGAAGCGTGAAGGGGTCCAGCCAGAAATGACACACAGGCAGACCCGGCCAGTAGCTCATGGCGGAGGTGGCAGGCCAACGAGCGAGTCGGCTGACTTCCAAGCGACAAACCTGTCCCGCATCCCCGCAGTACGTTTGAGGATCGGGTCGCCGTGTGTACTTCCCTTTGCCCACCCGACAAAGTGTTCCCAGATCCGGCCGGCGTGACCCAGGAGATCACTGAGGAGCAACTGGGACACCTCAGAAGAGCATTGGAGCAGCAGCGTCGAGCCCGGGACGGGATGGCCACCAGCCTCGCAGTGATAGCCGTAGTCTTGTCCGCGAAACTTCCCTGCTGCCGCCTTTCGTAGCTTGGCCGGGGTGAAGAACGACTCGCGCTGCTTCTTGTCGCTCCTGAGCCATCGCTCGCCCTCGCCGTTTTTTGCTTCTATCGCCCAGGCAAGGTACTCGACCTCAACAACCTGTCGAACCAGTGCCGCCGCTGCGTACGAACGGCCATCACCGAAGAGATCGGCGCTTGCCGACACGAGCTGGGCGGCGATTTGAAGCAGGATCGAAACAGCGACAGTTTCATCGCTTCCATGCCCGAATGGCGAAAGGCCCGCGACACGATCCGGGCCCACGATGTGACCGAGCACGTGGAGTTCTTCTCCGGCGTCGGCGGCAGTCTTCGCGACGAACCGCGCGAGCTCAAACCGTAGAGCCACCTGGGATGCATCGTGGGCGGCTGCCCGAATCGTCTCCTTGTACTTGTGTGGGTCGACAGCAGCGGGCGTGTTCGATGACATACGTGGCTCCGACATTCGGATCATCTGGCCGCGAAGGCCTTCCCAAGCTGGCGCGCACGTTTGACGTCTTCCCCGTGCAGGTAGATCGACGTTGTCGATAGCGAAGCATGCCGCAGGTTGTCGCGCACGGTCGTCAACTCTGCCCCGCGCGCCAGCGCATGGGTGGCGTGCGTGTGGCGCATCCAATGCGGGCTGGCGCGCCGCAGCTTCTCTGCAGTCGCCGGGCTCTGATCCTGGATGATGTCGGCGACCTGTGCGAAGAAGCGTTTCATGATCGCCCACAACCGGGTCGCCGTGATGCCGGCCGCGCTGTCCTGTTCGAGGCTACCGACCAGCGGCGTCGACGGCTCCCACCGTGTCGGCGTCGTCGGCAATCCACGCTGGACCAAATAGCGGTCGAGGGCGGCGCGCGCCAGCGGCGGCAACGCGACCTTGCCGGCCTTGCTCCCCTTGCCAACGAGGTGCAGCCAATGGTCACCTTCGGCGTCGACCTCGATCATGCCGAGCCTGGCGCCTACCAACTCGCTGGCACGCAGGCCCGTCGCGTAGGCGAAGTCGATCACGAAGCGCAGCCGCTGTGCAGCCGCCGGCTCCCAGCCGTAGGACCACTCCAGGCCCTCCGCCACGGTCTGGATCATCGACCATTCCCCTTCTGCGAACACCCTGGTGGCCGGCATCGATGACACGCGAGCCGCACCTCGTACCTTGATTCCGGCGAATGGGTTGGCAAGCAGGTAGCGTTGCTGAATGAGCCAGCGGTACATAGCGCCCAGCACCGACAGCGAGTAGGCCACGGAGCGCGCCGCCAGGCCACCGGCAAACGGTCGCCATTCCGGTGACGAGCGCGGTCGTGGCGGACCAACCCAGCGGCCGCGTGGTGCCGGATGTCGCAGGAAGGCGCGGTAGGCTACCGCGTCCTCGGTGGTCAGCGAGGACAGCGCACGCCCGCGCTCGATGATGGCCCAAAGAATCAGTCGCTCGGCCTCCTTTCGGTACGCGCGTTGAGTAGCACCCGACTCGTGCAGCGCAAGCCAGGCCTGCACCGCTTCGTAGTCGTTGTTCGCGCTGAGGGTGCAGGTCGATCGCGGTGCCCGAAACGTCCCGTGCGATCCATCGACCTCATCTGGAACAGCAAGACGTTCCCAGGGCACGATGTCCTCTGGCGTGTCGGTCGCAACCAGTGCTCGCGCGCGCTCAGTGAGCTGCGGGTGCTGGGCGAAGAACGCCTCAATCCGTCGAGCGCCCGCAGCGCCCAGTCCGCGAATCGCCACCCACCACAGGCGGCGACGAGGAATGCGGACCGTCAAGGCGGCCAACGTCCTGATGCCTTGCGCCTGCAGCGCCCGCACTGCACGCGGCTCCAGCCACTGCGCGATCTCGTCACCGATCAGCGGCTCGGGCGCCGGAAGCGACGGCAGCAGCTCAATCGCGCGCGCCACGGCGCGGGCATGCCCTCTTCGCTCTGATACCGGATGGTCAAACAGAGCAGCCAGATCCTCTCGGTGCCGACGCTTGGCCAGCAAGATCAGCTCGCGCCGAATGGCGCTGAGCATGCCGCGCGAAGACTGACCGTCGGCCTTGGTGTGCGCGAGGTAGCGGACAACAGCCTCCCTGGCGGACAGTCCCTCGTACCAGGCGCGCAGCGCCGCGAGCGATGCCGCATCCGGCAGGCCTTCAGGTGCGACCTGATCCGGCTTCGAGGCCTGGCTCGTTTTCATGGCTTCCAGTTTAGGCGACGAAACAGCTTATTGCGATAACAAGGGTTATCGCAATAGACGTATTGAAAAGCAGTACTTCACGCCTACGCCACGGCGGATGACGCACTCCTGGTTGCACTACTCTGACCTGCAACCGGTATGGCGCCTGCTCGCGCCCTTAAGCGGAATGGCACTTACTTTGGATTTCCCGCACGCGGGAACGCGTGCAAGTGGTTGAAGGCAAAGGGGGAGGCTGACCAAGGATCGATAGCATGGTTGTTTACGAAGCACCCAAGCCATCAACCAAAGGCCAGCCAGCATGGATCGTAGAGTTCAAAGCGGCTTACATCAACGTCGAAGCAGCATTAGGCGTCGTGCAAGGTCGACGCAGGCCGTGGAGTACTTCAACCTGCTGACGAGTCCGGAATTGCTTCAGGCGACCGAAGCGCTGCTGCCGGAGCATCGCGAACGGCTGTATCCGCCGACGGTGACGCTGTCGATGTTCATGCGACAGGTGCTGGAGGCTGATGGCTCGTGCCAGAAGGCGGTCAACGGCTGGGCAGCGCAGCGCGCGGCCGATGGTTTGGGCGCTTGCAGCGTTCGCACCGGTGGCTATTGCAGGGCTCGCCAGCGGCTGCCCCTGGAGATGGTCAGTGCGCTCACGCGCCAAACGGGCCAGTTGCTCAGCCAGAAGGCTCTGACGCAATGGCTGTGGCGCGGTCGTGCGGTCAAGCTGGTGGATGGCACCGGACTGTCGATGCCCGACACCCCCCAGAACCAAGCGGTGTATCCCCAGCCCAGCACGCAGGCGGCTGGTGTTGGTTTTCCGTTGGCGCGACTGGTCATGGTGACTTGCCTGGCCACCGGTGCCGCGCTGAATACGGCAATCGGGCCGCATCAGGGCAAAGGCAGCGGAGAACTCGGCCTGGTGCGCCGCCTTCTGGACGGCTTCAACCCAGGCGATGTGATGCTCGCCGATGCGCTGTACTGCAACTATTTCCTGATCGCCGCGCTGATGGCCAAAGGCGTGGATGTGCTGTTCGAGCAAAACGGATCGCGAATCACCGACTTCCGGCGAGGACAGTCGCTGGGCACGCGCGATCACATCGTGCGCTGGCCCAAGCCGGCGACACGTCCGGAGTGGATGACGCCCGAGCAATACGCCAACGCCCCCGATGCAATCACGCTGCGTGAAGTCAAAGTCGCGCACCAGGTGTTGGTCACCACGCTGCTCGATCATCGACGGGTCCGCAAGGCCGATCTCTCGGCGCTGTACGCGCGACGTTGGAACGTCGAGCTGGATCTGCGCAACCTCAAGACCACCACGGGCATGGACGTCCTGAGCTGCCAGACGCCGCAGATGAACGAGAAGCAGCTGTGGGTCCACTTGCTGGCCTACAACGTGATCCGACTGCTCATGGCGCAGGCCGCCTGCGATGCCAACGTGGATCCACGCAGCTTGAGTTTCAAGCACACGGTGCAACTGTGGACGGAGTGGGTGGCACGAGGACTTTGCGCTACGCACGATCGCCAACGGCTGTTCACCTCAATCGTCCAATGCAAGGTTGGCCATCGGCCCGGACGTATCGAGCCACGAATGCGCAAACGACGGCCCAAACCCTACCCCTGGCTGAAGGTGCCTCGCGCCCAGGCTCGCCGACAGGTCCTGAAGAACGGTCATGCGTCTCGGCCAAAGTAAGTGCCATTCCCCTTAAGCGAACAGGTGGGGCCTTCGCCCTCGCCTTCGCATCGCCGTGGCTCTGGCAGACGTCGGTCCTTGCTCAGGTACTCCAGCGCTAGGTTCTTGAACCGCCAAGAGCCACCCCAAAACCCGAGCCAGTAAAAAGCTTGCATCACTTGTAGTTCAAAGCTTTCCTCAAGGTCACGACGGCACGGTACGGGCAAAGCCGGGCGCGCAACAACTTCGGCCTTGGGCAGTTCGTACCTGCGCCGAAACTGGCGTACAGCCGCGCGCAAGGCGTGAATGGCTTCTCTCGCAGACTCGCCGAACGCTTGGACGGCCACCTCGCAACCCCTGGCCACAAATCGGCCGTCGGAGACAAACACCCAGAAGTGCACCCTGACTCCCTTACCCACCATCAGCCAGTGCCGCTTCACCTGGCCGCCAGTTGGCCGGGCCGCCTCGCACACCTGCCACCCCTCACGCTCGGACCACGTCAGGGTCGGGCCGTGGCAAGCACGATCCACCACGGCTAGGCGTGCCTCCTCGGCCCGGTGCCAAGCCCGCACCCGCGCGGCCTTGTTCGGCAGCGGCAGTGTCCAGTCGATGCGGACATGCGCCGGGCTGCTGACGAAACGAAGCCGGTTGCCGACCAACGCGGTGGCCCACGTCACTTGATACGGCGGCGGCGCCAAATACCAGTTCGGTGAGATCTCGTCGGCCTGGCCGATGCCCGGGCCGGTGGAGTAGCACGCCCTCACCCCGGTCCAGTCCGCGAGCCCCGAGCGCACGGCCGCAAGCGCGGTGCCCTGGGCACGCCGCCAAGCGTGCGTCACCATGGCCGCGGCGGCTTGGCGAACCACCCAGGCCCGGGCGTCCGGCGAGAGCCCTTGCGCCCCCTCATGACCCGCCTCAACCGCGGGGTCGTCGAGCCGGTCCTCGATCCGCCAGCCTAGGCCGTGGGGACTGCGGTAGGGCCACCGACGCTGCATCGCCAGGCGCTCCATGCAATAGCAAAACAGCATCTCGGCAAACGCCACCATGGCACGGCGGTCGTCACGCATCGCCCGCGCCATGGCCAGCGGGTTCGGATCGAGCAAGAAGCCCACGGCAAACGATTCCGTTGCCCGTGCCACATGCCGGCGCAAGTGCCTCAGCATCGCACGGTAGATCGTCGTCGCCTCGTTGTCACGCCACAGCGACCTGCGCCGACTCGCTGCGCCGTCGGCGGACGCACCCGGTGCTTGGCGAAGTGGCGAGGACTTCCCGACCGGGGTTTCGGACCAACTGAAGGAGGCTGGCCGTTGCGTTGGCACCAGTTCAGCCGGATAGCCGATACCCAGCTTGTCACACCAGATCGTGAGGGAACTCAGGAACACGCGGTTGTGCGCCTGCCGCAGCCGGGCGTGCGCTGGCACCGGCCGGCTCACCTTGGTCATCTCCTGCAGCCAGGCGGCAATGGGCAGCAGGGCCCGGAGAGCTTCAGGCTCCATCGACGGTCGCCGGCAGGTGTTGGCCGTGAAGTACGCCGTTCGGCCGCACGCGCAGTGACCGGCCCGCAGCAAGGCCTGCCGGTCCACGGTGGTGTTGAAGCGCTGCCCGCAGGCGCAGTCTTCCACGAAGGCGCATTGGTGCAACGGGCAACGCGTCAGCAGCCGCACTGAGAACAGTGCGCTGTGGTACCCCTGGGCCAGGCACATCGGGCAGATGCGCAAGAAGGGGAGAAACAGGCAGCCGCACGATTGCGGCAGTCCGCCGAAATGCGACCACGCGAACGCCTGCACCGGCTCGCCCAGCGCGGCCGCCAGTGCGCTCACCGAAAGCGCCTCCCCAGCGTTTGCGCCGTAGCGCAAGGTCTCATTGAATAGCAGGTTGGCCTGCGCTGTCGCTCGACCGCCCAGACTCATGTCGAATGGCAACTCGCTGATCTTTATGGCATTGAGGGCGGCGACCCGGTGCACGGTGTGCCACAGCGAGGCCAGCGGCAGCACGCTGGCCTGGTGCCATGTCAGTCGCGTTGCGGGCACGGCTTCAACTACGTGCGCCATTGCGGCGCAGCCGCGGCGTGATGGCCGTCACCACGGCCATGAGCACTTTATGGCCGCAGCCCGCCACGATGCGGCGAAGGGATTCCCGCGACATGACGTCCGCTGGGTCGGCGCCGCCGGCCACCCGCAGCAGCGCGTGCCGGGCAGTCTGCGCGACGGTCTTCATGGGGAACTCGACCGGGCCTTCGTACTTCTCCGGCAGTTCGTCCACCATTGCCTGCATCACGCGGTCGGCGTGCGCCGCCATTCGAAAACCTGCCGCCCAGGCCTCGGGCGCCAGCCCGGCCGTGAAGGAGATGCCCGAGTGCCGCGGCCACTCCGTCCCCTCGTCGTACCCCGACAGCACGAAACGAAGCTCCTCGACGTCGCGGATGCCGTGGAAGGGCTCGGACGCGAGCATGAACCGCGCAGCAACATGCGCCCCGCCCGACAACGCCATGCCCACGGGTTCATCGAAAACCTGCAACGACGCAACCGAGAAGACGCAGAGCCGGATGCGCTCCTTCTCGAGCAGGCTGTGCAACTCCACCAGCCACAGCCACTCGCGCTGCGTCATACCTTGGGCCTCGTCGATAACTAGGACCAGGAACCGCCCGCCGCCCTGCGACGCAAGTTCCGCCCACCGCTCGATGAGCATGTGCTGGCGATCCAGCGGGCTCCGCGCGGCCCTGGCCAGCGGATGCCGGCTGGCATGCAGCAAATGGGCATGGAACCGCCCCACGGAAGCCGCACCACCGGAATCGGTGTGGCTCCAGACCACCATCGGCACGTGGCCTCCGTGGCGCTGCGACAGCAACGCCTGCAGCCAATGGTCGACCGCGCTGGACTTGCCAAAGCGCGACGGCCCGAAGATGGTCGCCCCGTCGACCTGGTCGTCGATCCAGCGCGCGACGGTGTCCACCATCTCGGAAATGGCCGGCGTGAAAAGCGAATAGTCCCGTGTCACCACCGGGTGGCTCTTGGGAAGGTGGTCCGCCACCAGCGGACTGGAGGGAAAGGCCTCCATCACCAGGTCTTTGCCATCTGCATCGGCGGCAGTGGCCGGCGTGGCTTGTCGGGCGCGCCCGTCTGGCCCGGCGGGACCGGCTGGGGCGGCTCTTGCGCCGCGGCTGCGGTCGTCGCGGAGACGGTTTCCGAGGGCGCCGGCGGGGCGGAGACGGTTTGGACCCGAGCGACCAGCGGCAGCTCCTCGAGACCCTGCGCATGTTGCTGCAGCACCCGTCTGGCTTCGAGATATGCCGGGTGCGGCGGCAACTTCTTGCCCTTCGATCCCTCGGCGTAGCGGATGAGCTCCTCAACGGCGTCGCACTGCGTCGTCAGGTGCAGGGCGCGTCGTTTTTCGAGCGCGCGGATGGCCCGACGCATGTAGAGGGTGTGCGGCGTCAGATGCCAGGGCGGCGCGGCGCGCACCACCCCCAGGAACTCGCCCCGCTCGTTCGAAACGGTGACGAACCGGGCATCGTCCTCGTCTTCGAGCTGCAGCCACATGAGCTTGCCGAGGAGGTCGGTGCGCAGGACCAGCCACTCGGCGGAGTACCGCGCGTTCTCGAAGTGGAAGTACGGCCGGCGCCCGGTACTGATGCCGCCCTTCAACGTGCACAGCTTGCGGATGCCGACCATGCGGCGCACCTCCGCAGGGTCGGCCTGGCGGATCCGTTCCGGGTCGCGAGAGGTCAGGAAGTCGAGTTGGGCCAGCGGGCTTCGCCAGCCCAGCCCGGAATGCGGCCGCGCGTTGTAGTTGGCGATCAGCGTGTCCAGCAGTTCCTCGGCGTACTCGAGCTGAAACTGGGTCTCGAGGGCCGCTTGGTCCGGGTCCGCCCCGCGCTTGTCGGGCGGCTTGCTGCCGGTGGTGGTCGACAACCGGTGGAAGCCCCCCTTGGCGAGTTGCCCGAAGAACGCCTCGATGAAGGGCCTGTCGTCTTTGCTGCGCCGGCTGCTGTAGCTGTGCGGGTCCTGGGGCTTGAGAATGGTCGAGCCCACCACTTCGTGCAACTGGCGCTCGACTCGGTTGCAGATGTTGGCCATGGCGCCATCGACGCTGAACTCATCCCAGCACACGCTGAGGTAGCGGTCGTGGTGGCCCGAAGGCAGCCCGGCGCCTTCGGCGTACGCGGTGCCGCTCCAATGCAAGGTGCGCGGCGCCCAGCGAGTCAAGGCATGCTTCATCGCACGCAGCACGTCCTCGGCGTTGCACTCCGGGTGCAGGCTAAGGTGGTAGCCGAGCACTGCCCGGGACGCCACCTCGATGATGACGATGACCCACAACCGGCGAACCTTGCGCGCCTCGAATCCGCCATGCGGCGACGGGATGAGAACGACCATCCGAGAGTCCAGCTTGTGGGCATCGCACTCCACACGCTGGAACACGCGAAGCTTTGGCCGGTCGGCACCGTCCCCGGCGCGTGCCTTGCGCTCCGCCTCCTGGCCACCAAGCAGTTGCCGCTGCCTGCGCGGGTTCTCGTCCATCACCTTGTCGATGAACTTGCAGATGCTGACGTAGCCGAGCTTCTCGACGTTGAATGGCCACTCGCCCCGCGCCTCAAAACCAGCAGCGCGCAGTTCCTTGATGAACCAGGCGAACAATTCCTGCTTGGGACGCTTGGCAGACGCGAGCTTTGGGATCCTGCCGAGAATGTGCCCGCGGAACTTCGCCTCGATGTCGGCGCCGCCTGGCGACTCGAAAAGCCATTGCAGGGCCCCCGCTGCGCCTGCCCCGGCTTCCCCAAGTGCGAGCGGAGCCGCTCTGGCCCATGCCTTCACCCGACGGTGCGGCAGCGCGCCCCGCCACCCGTAGACGTTGCCGTCAGGGTGCTGCGCCAAGCAGCGTTCAGTGATGAGCCGGTAGATGTGGGAGCGGCCGAAGCCACACGCGTCGCGGATGCCCGCCTCGCTCGCACCGGCAAAGTAGAGCTCGATTCCCCTTTTGCGTCTCAAGAACTGCGTGCGCCGATCTTCTGGCAGTGCCTCTGCATCAACCGTGGGCCAGTGCTCGGGACGCACCTGCCCTGGCACGGCGACAACGCCGGGCCAAGCGTCTGTACCGATGCGAGCGCGTCTTGGCATCCCGGGCAGCGCGCGGCGGAAGCCGCACGCGGTCGCACAACAGTAGTTGAAACGCTGACTGGATTACAACTTCTCTTGTAGGGGGGAGGTCCCATTTGTAACCATGCGGCCCGATGCATGACCCGCGGGCTGTGGGTTACAACTTCTCTTGTGTGACCGGCGGCCTGGTGTTCGAGGACACCAAGCTCAGCTACGCCGAGCTCAACGCGCAGGCCAACCGGCCGGCGCACCACCTCATCGCGCTCGGCCTGCAACCCGACGACCACCGCATCGCCATCGCCTTGCCGCACAGTACCGTACCGACCTGCTCGGCGCCAACCTGGTCACACTCCAGGCCCGGCGCTGCCTACGGGCCGCTCGACCTCGATCAGCCGGCGGAACGGGTGGCCGTCATGCTGCATGACAGCGCACCGCGCGTGCTTATCACCGAGGGCGATCCACGCGCAAACCTGCCCGCACTGCCGAGTGCGCTTACGGTGCTCCCAATCGATGCGCCGGCCCGGCCCTGGGACTTGCGGTCCGCCACCAACCCTGGCCCGACGGCGCTGCGCGTCACGCCGTCGCATCTGGCGTACGTCATCTACACCTCCGGTTCCACCTGCACGCCGAAGGGCGTGATGGCTCCGCATCGCGCAGTGGTCAAGCTGGTGATCCGCAACGGCTACGCCCGCTTCGATGAATGCGACCGCGTCGCCTTTGCCGCCAACCCCGCGTTCGACGCCAGCACGCTCGAGATGTGGGCGCCTCTGCTCCACGGCGGCGCCTCGGTGGTCATCCGTCAGGACGTGCTGCTCGATTGCTTCGCACTCACGCTGCAGCGCCAAGCAGTGAACGTGCTGTGGCTCACCGTTGGCCTGTTCGGCGGGTGCACACCCCAGCGCTCACGGTCTGGCTTGTCTGACGTGGCGGATCGCGGCCTGGACATTGCCGATGCGCTTGGGTTCACGCAGCGGACCGTCTACCGGCGAAAGATCCGGTTAGTTCTTCAGCCGGTACCCGGTGCGCACCATCCAGCCCACCACCGCTACACACGCAATGAGCAGCACCATGGTCGCGCCCAGGCTCCAGCCAACGCCCAAATCGGCCGTGCCCAAGAAGGTCCAGCGGAAGCCGTCGATCAGGTAGACCACCGGATTGAAAAGCGTCACCGTGCGCCACAGCGGCGGCAGCATGTCGATGGAGTAGAACGCACCGCCCAGGAACGTGAGCGGCGTGATCACGAGCATCGGGATCAGCTGCAGCTGCTCGAAGCCCTTTGCCCAGATGCCGATGATGAAACCAAAAAGGCTGAACGTGACAGACGTGAGCAGGAGGAAGCCCACCATCCACACAGGGTGCGCGATGTGCAGCGGCACGAAGAAGGCTGCCGTGAGCAGGATCACGACCCCGAGCACAATCGACTTGGTGGCCGCCGCGCCAACGTAGGCGATCACCATCTCCAACGAGGAGATGGGCGCCGACAGCAGCTCGTAGATTGTGCCGGTGAAGCGAGGGAAGTAGATGCCGAACGACGCATTCGACAGGCTCTGCGTGAAGACAGACAGCATGATGAGCCCAGGCACGATGAAGGCGCCGTACTCCACACCGTTGACCTTCTGCATGCGCTCGCCGATGGCTGCGCCGAAAACCACGAAGTACAGCGACGTGGTGATGACCGGGGTAACGAGGCTCTGTCCGACGGTGCGTAGGAAGCGGGCCATCTCGAAGCGGTAGATGGCCCACACCCCGTAGCGATTGAAGGCAGCGATGGTGGTGCTCATGCGACGGCTCCCTGCTTGCGCTGCTCGCGCGATGTGTCGTGAACCAGGCTCACGAAGATTTCCTCCAGCGAACTCTGCTGCGTGTTCACGTCCTTGAAGCCGATGCCTAGCTCGCCCAGGCGGCGCAGCAGAGGGGCCACGCCGGCAGCGGCATCGCCGGCGTCAAACTCTCGCTGCAGCGTATGGCCGCCCGGCTTGAGCACGAGGCTCCACGACGCGAGCTCCGCCGGCACCTCCGCCAACGGGTGGTCCAGCTCGATAGTCAGCTGCTTCTTGCCGAGCTTCTTCATCAGCGTGGCCTTCTCCTCCACAAGGATGAGCTCACCCTTGCTGATCACGCCCACGCGGTCGGCCATTTCCTCGGCTTCGTCGATGTAGTGGGTGGTGAGGATGATGGTGACGCCGCGGTCGCGAAGCCGGCGCACCATCTCCCACATGTCGCGCCGCAGCTCCACGTCCACGCCGGCCGTGGGCTCGTCGAGGAAGAGGATCTCCGGCTCGTGCGAGAGGGCCTTGGCGATCATCACCCTGCGCTTCATGCCGCCGGACAGCGCCATGATCTTTTCGTGTCGCTTATCCCAGAGCGACAGGTCGCGCAGCACCTTCTCCACCCGCGCGGGGTCAGGAGGCCGGCCGAAGAGGCCGCGGCTGAAGCTGACCGTCGCCCATACGCTCTCGAAGGCGTCTGTGGCGAGCTCCTGCGGTACGAGACCAATCTTGCTGCGGGTGAGGCGGTAGTCACGCACGATATCGTGCCCGGCAACCTTCACCTCGCCACTGCTGGCGGTGACGATGCCACAGACGATGGAGATTAGCGTGGTCTTGCCCGCGCCGTTGGGGCCCAGCAGCGCGAAGATCTCACCGCGGCGAATGTCGAGGTCCACGCGCTTGAGCGCCTCGAAGCCGCCGGCGTAGGTCTTCGTGAGGCTGGCGATGGAGACCGCGTGAGCACTGTCAGGAGATGTCGGCATGGGCTGGCGAGCTTCTTCGAAAGGCGCGCATGGTAGGGGCAAGTCCGAAACCTTGTTTGCACCCGGATAGGACTTCTCGGTCCGCCGAAGAACGCTGATCCGCCACCAGGTCTTCTCCAGGCCGCCCCGGCGATGCTGCGCAAGTCGCAATCAGTTTTAGGGCTCCCGAAAGTGGTCGGCGGCAGTTGAACGACAAGTACGCGAGCACGGCCTCCGGCCCGGCGAAGGAATGCTTGGCGTAGACAAAGCGCGGGTCCGCCAGCGCGACAGAAAGCTGGTTCGGAGATCTCGAGGGCGTCATCTGCCTCGATGCCGAGGTATCTCACGGTTGATTTCGAGCTTGGAGTGTCCGAGCAGGAGCTGCACGGCTCGAAGGTTCTTGGTGCGCCGATAGATCGCGCCATCGCCCCCGGACATCGGTATTGATATCGCGGCCTTACTCGGGGTGCGTCCTCGCGCCTGTCGGTCGATGCACACGAGGATGATCGGACACTCTGGCCCGAAGCCCCGGCTGACTCCTACGATGATCGACATTCGACGAGAGCCGCTGCCATTGGAAGTTGGGGGTCGCGGACTTGCCGCAAAAGCACATCAGGTCAGAGCTTGACAGGTACCAACAAGGTTCCTCGGCAGCGCGCCAGTCCGCAGCCGCACGGGTAGTCTGAAGGGTCAAGACCCCGCGGCAACGTCCAGGGCGCAATCCAAAACAGCTCCTCACCGGCGCGGAGGGCGGCGATCGTCTCCGCTCCGGTGGCCAGGGCTCCGACTTTGCCTGACGATGAAAGGATCGCGATCCGCAGGCGGCCGGAGTCGGCCTTGCCGCGAATCGGATGGCGACCTAGAGTTTGTCGAGTTGCTCAGTTGCAGATTGCCGCGGAGAGTGGGCTTGCGTAAGCGAATGCTCGAAGTCTGATCCATGGGACCGGTCCTTCAGCGTGCCGGAATCGGCTCTCCGGATTCCGCCGAGGAGAACTTCGATGATCAACTTTCGCACCTCGCAGGGCGACAGCGTCGCCATAGAACCGGAGCGCCTCGACGCCTTGCGCTCTTCGTTGCGCGGCAGCGTCGTGCTGCCCGGTGAGGCAGGCTACGACGTCGCCCGTTCGCTGTGGAACGGCATGATCGACCGCAAGCCGGCAGCCGTCGTGCGACCCGCCGGCGCCGCCGACGTGATACGGGCAGTGAACTTCGCGCGCGAGCACAAGCTGCTGCTCGCGGTCAAGGGCGGTGGCCACAACATCGCCGGCAAGGCGGCGTGCGACGACGGCCTGATGGTTGACCTGTCGGTCATGAAGTCGGTGCGCGTCGACCCGTCGGCGAAACGGGCGCGCGTCGAGCCCGGCGCACTGCTGTCCGACTTCGACCGCGAGACCCAGGCGTTCGGCCTTTCCACGCCGACCGGCATCAATTCGACGACCGGCGTCGCCGGCCTCACGCTCGGCGGCGGATTCGGCTGGCAGAGCCGCAAGAACGGCCTCACGGTGGACAACCTCGTCTGCGCCGACGTCGTGCTCGCCTCGGGTGAATTCGTGCAGGCGAGCGCCGAGCAGAACCCCGACCTGTTCTGGGCGCTGCGCGGCGGCGGTGGCAATTTCGGTATCGTCACTTCTTTCGAGTTCCGCCTGCACAAGCTTGGGCCGGAGGTCCTAGCAGGTCTCGTCGTCTACCCCCTCGACCAGGCGCACGCCGTGTTCGAGGGCTATCGCACCTTCACCGCGCAGGCGCCCGATGAGATGACCGCCTGGCTGGTGCTGCGCAAGGCGCCACCGCTGCCGTTCCTGCCCGCCGAGGCGCACGGCAAGGAGGTCGTGGTCGTCGCCTTTTGCTGGATCGGCGAGATGGCACAGGGACAGACGCTCGCCGCAGCGCTGCGTGGCTTCGGCAAGCCGCTCGGCGAACACGTCGGCGCCATGCCCTTCGTCGCCTGGCAGACGGCGTTCGATCCGCTGCTCGCGCCGGGCGCACGCAACTACTGGAAGTCGCACGATTTCAAGACGCTCGACCGCAACGTCGAGCTCGCAATCTGCGACGCCGTCGCGCGGCTGCCAAGCGACGAATGCGAGGTGTTCATCGGCCACCTTGGCGCGGCGGTCAACCGGGTGGCAGCCGGCGAAACGGCCTATCCACATCGCGACGTCGAGTTCGTCGTCAACATGCACACCCGATGGCGCGAGCTCGGGCAGGACTCCGCCTGCATCGGCTGGGCACGTGGACTCTTCGACGCGCTTACCCCGTACGCCACCGGCGGCGTCTACGTGAACTTCATGCCCGAGGACGAGACCCAGCGCGTCGCCGCCGGCGCGTACGGGCCCAACTACGAGCGGCTCAGCAAGCTGAAGTCGACCTACGACCGCGACAACCTGTTCTGCCTCAACCAGAACATCGCGCCGCAGGGTCGCGCGACGGCCCGATGACGATCGACTCGATCAGCGCGGTGACCCTGGCCACGCACGACATGGCCAGGGCGCTGCGCTTTTACCGGGCGCTGGGGTTTCCGGTGCGCTACGGCGGCGATACCGCGGCCTTCAGCAGCCTTAGCGCGGGCAACGCGTGCCTCAACCTGATCGTCGAACGCGCACGCCACTGGTCGTGGTGGGGTCGGATCATCTTCTACGTGGCCGACGTGGACGCGCTGTACCGTCAAGCGGTCGAGGCCGGGCTGCAGCCCGATGCGCCGCCGCAGGACGCCACCTGGGGCGAGCGCTACTTCCACCTGCGCGACCCCGACGGGCACGAACTGAGCTTCGCCACTCCGATGAAATAGGCACCCGGGACGGCTGCAGCCATCGCTCGGTGTGTTGCCGCGCCCGCAGCATGTCGGGCTCGATTGCGTCAAGCAGCGCCCGCCCCGGCTCGGTAAGGCCGAGCCGGCGCAGATGGCGGTCCGCGAATGTGAATTGCGCTGCAGCAGTCCGTGCACCCCGAGCCGGTGAATCACGCGGGCAACTGTCGCGGTGTCGCGGCCAATCGAGCGCACCGGCGCGCGCTGGTCGCTCCCAGGCGCCAGTCCAACCGGATACAGCGCGGCGTACTGCAACGGTGTCACGCTGCACCTGCAGCGCTTACTCTAGCGCGTACCGGAGTTGAGCCTCCTGCTCGTCGTTCACCTGCGGTTGGCACGCCCTGTCGACCAGCAGATCACGCGGCCTGGCGTGGCGGAGCAGTTCCGTAACGCCGGGGTAGCTCCGCGGGGCCTCACGGAACCGGCGCCAGACGTCCTCCCACCTGCCATTGCCGTTGAGCATCAGGTCGCCTGGCCTCGGTGATCGCCCAGACCGTGGTGTGCGTGGCCAGCGCATGGCCCGACATCACGCGGCCGCCCTCCACGATGGCGCGGCGGTTCTGCTCCTGGTCCTCGGAATCGAGCTGGCCAAAGTCGCCGCTCAGGTGTCGCTCGATGAGGCTGGACCCGCTCACGTGCGCAGCGATCAGCGCCGCCAGCGCTCCACGCGTTCGCACGACGAATGCGGTGTCAAACAGGACGGGCTTGTCGGACATGGCATCTCCTTTCGCAAAGAAAGTCGATCGACGAAAGGCCGCTCGTCCGGAGAAGAAGAGTGCAGATCCTTTCGCTTGGACTCCCTCGCTCCCGCCCTGGGGCGGGCGGGGGTGGAGAAACCCCTTCCCTCATGGGAAGGGGTTGGGGATGGGTGGGGTTGTCTTCAGCAGCCGAAGCGGTGAACCGGCTTCCCGGCCGACCGCTTGAAGTTCCCCCCACCAGTCCCCCTCATGAGGGGGACGGGGGCTGGAAACACTTCCTTAATGCCGATGCCTGCACTAGACTTTTTGCTTCGATGCGCACACATGATGCGCATCGAAGCGGTCAGAAGAAGTACAACAGTACGGGGGGGTTGGTCATGCACGCAGATCTTGCGTTGCGCATGCTTGCGGACTTGTTTTGGACGGGGCTTCTTGTTTGCCTCCCCGTGCTGGGATTGACGATGGTGGTAGGGCTGTTGATCAGCATTCTCCAGGTCGTGACCCAGGTCCAGGAGATGTCTCTCACGTTCATTCCGAAGTTGCTCACGGCTGCCATCAGCCTAGTGGTGTTCGGTCCGTGGATTCTGAGAACGCTCGCGTCCTTCTCGACACGCCTGTGGTCCGGCATTCCAGCCATGTTCTGAAACGAACATGTCCTGGCTCGATCTGTTCCCGGCGATCAACGCCTGGGGCATCGCCACACTGTTGCTTGCGCTTCGCGTCGCGGGCCTGCTGCTGTTCGCGATGCCACTCGCGGCGACCTCGATTCCGCCCACAGTCCGCGTCCTGCTTGGGCTTGCGCTGGCCTTGGTGCTCGCGTTGGCCCTGGGACCGGGTGACGTCCCCGGGGATCATCGCGTCGGTGCACTGATCGCGGCCGGCGCCAGCGAAGTCACGCTCGGCGCCCTGCTTGCCACCGGCATCAACGTCGCCTTCACAGCCTATTCGTTCGGCGGCCGGCTGCTCGACGTGCAGATGGGCTTCGGGATGGGACAGGTTCTCGATCCTGTCACGAAGCAGCAGGTCCCGATCGTCACCAGCGCCCTCACGCAGCTGTCGATCGTGCTGTTCTGGGTGACCGACACGCATCACAACGTGTTGCGCGGGCTGGCCCTCAGCGTCGACCGCATCCCGGTCGGCACGCCGTGGGTGTTCGACAGCGCGGCCGCCGCTCTCATCCAGCAGAGCTCGTCCATGTTCACCCTCGGCTTCGCGATGGTTGCGCCGGTGGTGTTCTGCCTGCTGCTCGTCGAGGTGGGCCTCGGCGTGCTGGCGCGCAACCTGCCGCAGATGAACACCTTCATGCTGGCGATCCCGCTGAAGATCGTCGTCGGCATCGCTGCGCTGTCCGCCGCGCTGGTGGCGCTGACGGGTGTCATCGAACGCGTGAATGCGTCCGTCTTTCGAACTTGGGGAATGGTGTTTCCGTAATGGAACAGGAACTCGACCGCAACGATGCGGCCACCCCCTACAAGCTCGAACAGGCCCGGCGCAAGGGCCAGGTCGCGCGCAGTGCCGACGTCGTGTCGGCCGTGGTCTTCGCTGTAGCTGTCGTGTACTTCTATGCCATGGGCTGGGACCTGCTCGTCGCGCAGTTCCGGTTCGACGGCGAACTGCTGAAGCGCATCGGCGCGGCGCCAGGGCACACCGAGCTCCTGTGGGAGTACGTCGAACAGTCGCTGCGCGCGGCGCTCACGCTGCTGATCCCGGTCTTCGCCACCGTGATGGTGGCGGCCATCCTCGGCAACGTGCTGCAGACCGGCCCGGTGCTATCGGCCCACCCGATCCAGCCGGACTGGAATCGCCTGAACCCGGTCAACGGCTTCAAGCGGGTGTTCTCGGTCCGAACGCTGTTCGACGCGGGCCGCGCGATGGTCAAGCTGGTCGTGCTGGCACTGGTGGTCTACGGGGCGCTGAGTGCGCTGCTGCCACAGTTCCACCAGCTCGCCGGCCGCCCGCCGCTGGCGTTTACCCGGCAGCTCCTCGACGACATCGCCTCGCTATGCCTGCGGCTCGCACTGGCGCTCGGCGTCATCGCCGCGATCGACCTCGGCTTCAGCCGGCGCGAGTTCGCGAAGAACATGCGCATGAGCAAACGCGAGCTGAAGGACGAGGTGAAGCACCGGGAGGGCGATCCGCGCATCCGCTCGCGGCTGCGTGAACTGCGCCGCGAAATGCTCAAGCGCAGCATGGCGCTGTCGAAGACGGGCGGCGCCGACGTGCTGATCACGAACCCGACCCACTTCGCGGTGGCCCTGCGCTACCAGCACGGTGAAATGGCCGCGCCGCAGCTGCTTGCCAAGGGGGCCGGTGGGATGGCCGCAGCGATGCGACGCATCGCTGCGGCCAAGCGCATCCCGGTGGTGCAGAACCGCACCGTCGCGAGGGCCATCTACTTCGGCATGGACATCGACCAGCACGTGCCACCGACGCTCTACGCGGACGTCGCGCGCATCATGGTGTGGATCCTGGCAATGCGGCGCGCCCGCGATGCAGCGGGGGTGGTATGAACGCCCTGCAGCGCATCTTCGGCAAGCACAGCGACATCGCAATGGTCGTGCTGGTGCTCGGCATCCTCGTGATCCTGTTCGCCCCGGTGCCCTCGGGCGTGCTGGACTTCCTGCTGCTCACGAACTTCAGCTTCGCGTTCCTGATCCTGTTGCTGACGTTCTACATGGCGCGGCCGGTGGAGTTCTCCACTTTCCCGTCGCTGCTGCTGATCGCGACGCTGTTCCGCCTCTCGCTGAACGTCGCGGCGACGCGGCTGATCCTCTCTGAAGCCAGCGCCGGCAAGGTGATCGGCGCCATTGGCGCGTACGTTGTCGGCGGCAACTACGTGATCGGGCTGATCGTCTTCCTGATCCTGATCGTCGTGCAGTACGTCGTGGTCACGAACGGCGCGCAGCGGGTCTCAGAAGTGGCGGCCCGGTTCACGCTCGACAGCATGCCGGGCCAGCAGATGAGCATCGATGCGGACCTCAACATGGGCTTCATCGACCAGGCGGAAGCGCAGCGGCGGCGCAAGAACCTCGAGAAGGAAGCGGGCTTCTACGGCGCGATGGACGGCGCGAGCAAGTTCGTCAAGGGCGATGCGATCGCCGGCATCATCATCATGCTGATCAACATCGTCGGCGGAATCGTGATCGGCGTGATGCAGCTGGGCATGCCCTGGGGCCAGGCGCTGCAGACCTACACGCTGCTGACCATCGGCGACGGCATCGTCACGCAGGTGCCCGCACTCGTGATCGCGGTGGGTACAGGGATCATCGTCACCCGCTCGGCCTCGGACGGCAACCTCAGCCAGGAGGTGCTGCGGCAGATCACGTCGTTCCCGAAGACGCTGCTGCTCGTTGCCGCCGCGCTGTGCGGCCTGCTGCTGCTGCCTGGCATTCCCGCCTGGCCGGCTCTCATCCTGTTGACGGTGGTGCTCGCCGTCTGGTGGGTCGTGCGGCGAACCGCCGCCGCGAACCCGACTTCCGACGCCGGCGAGGCCACCGCGACCGCCGAGGTGGAAGACGCGGATCCGTATACCCTCCTGCCGGTCGAGCCGATCGAGGTGCAGGTCGGCAGCCGGTGGAGCGAACAGGTCGCCCAGCCCGGCGGCCTGTTCATGGACCGCATCGGCAGCTTCCGCAAGCAGCACGCGCAGGAGTACGGCCTCGTGCTGCCGCGCGTGCGCTTCAAGGACTTGGCGCGGCTGGGCGCCGATCGCTACGAGATCCACGTCGACGGCGTCGTGGTCGGCCGCGGAGAGGCCCGGGCCGACAAGCTGCTGGCCATCCACCCCGCGGGCGACACCTCCGCGATCCCCGGCGAGGTCACACGCGACCCAACCTACGGCTTGCCGGCGCTGTGGATCGACACCACGCAGCGGGAAACCGCCGCCGCCGCACGCTACACGCTCGTCGATGCGCCGACGGTGCTGATGACCCATTTGACAGAGGTGCTGCGTCGCGAGTCCGCGACGCTGCTGACCCGCCAGGAGGTCGACCGACTGCTCACCCGCGTGCGCCAGACGCAACCGTCGCTGGTCGAGGAGCTGATTCCGACCGTCCTGGCGCTGACCGAGGTCCAGCGCGTGCTGCAGGGCCTGCTGCGCGAGAAGGTGAGCATCCGCCACATCGAGGCGATCCTCGAGACACTCGCGGACGCCGGCCGCGCGAGCAAGGACATCGGCTACCTCACCGAACGCGTGCGCCATCGCCTGGGCCACGCGATCTGCCAGCAGCTGCTCGGCGAAGCGACGGCCCTGCAGGTGATGACGCTCGACCCCGCGATGGAGAGCCAGTTCATGCACAGCGTACGTCAGGCCGAGGCCGGCCAGCCGCTCGTTATCGACCCGAAGCTCGCCGAGCAGTTCATGGGCCGACTCGTGACGCTGTCGGAACGGATGATGAAACACAACCTGCTGCCGGTGCTCCTGTGCGCACCGGACCTCCGGCGCCACCTGCGGGCGCTGTCGGAACGCGTGCTGCCGCACCTGCGCATCCTGTCAATGACCGAGGTGCCGCAGGCGATCGAACTCAAGTCCTACGCCGTGGTCGGCGCCTAGGGCGTGTTAGCACTACGGATGCCAGATGCGTTGCCACAGAAAGCCCGCGAGCTAGGCGCGAGACGCAGCCCAGGTTGGACGCCTGGGCAAGGCTTGCAACGACGCGCGCGGGTTTTCTGGTGGCAACCCTGCGGGAACGGGCTTGGCAGGGCGCAGCGCGGCGTTGCACTCCTAGCCAAGGCTGCAGCCTTGGCGTCGTCGCGCGCCTTGCCCTGCGCCCTGCCAAGTCCGTTCGCACTGGCATCCGTAGTGTTAACACGCCCTAACCGCCCCATTTCGCTGGACCCGCTAATGCAAGAGATCCTCGCCATTGCCCTGCGCTCGATGCAGCAGGATGCCGCCCGGCTCGACCAGATCGGCACCAACATCGCCAACGTCTCCACGCCCGGATACAAGCGCCAGATGCTGGTGACCCGCGCCGACAACGCGCTGTCGCCGTCGTTCGCCCAGGCGATGGGCGGCGCCACGGTCGCGCAGGCTGAAGCCGCGACGTCCGTCGCCGCACTGCAGCCTTTCGATCTGGTGCGCGACATGCGTGCCGGCACCCTGCGGGCGACCGCCCGCGACCTCGACCTCGGGATCGCCGGGACGGGCTACTTCGAAGTGATGACCGCCGAGGGCCCTGCGTACACGCGCCAGGGAGACTTCCAGCTCGACGCGCGCGGTCGCCTCGTCACGTCGCAAGGCCAGCCCGTGCAGGGCCAGGGCGGAGACATCGTGCTGTCCAACGGCCCGTTCACGGTGGACGCCGCCGGCCGCGTGATGCAGGCCGGCCGCACGCTGGACCGACTGAAGGTCGTCGCGTTCGACGCGTCGGCCTCGCTGCGCCCGCTCGGCGGCGGCTTGTACGCGGGCGGCGAGCACGGCATCGCGCTGGCCGAGGCCGACGTCCAGGTGCGCCAGGGTTTCCTCGAGAGCGCCAACGTCCAGCACGCGCAGGAGATGGTCGACCTGATGCAGACGATGCGCCATTTCGAATCGGTTCAGCGGATCGTCCAGGGGTACGACGACCTGGTCGGCTCCGCCGTCCGCAAGCTCGGCGACGCTTGAGCCCCCTTCCCTTCCACGCCCAGAACGAGGACCCTCCATGCTCGATTCCATGTACATCGGCGCCACCGGCATGCACGCGCAGCAGATGAACGTCGATGCCGTCGCGAACAACCTCGCCAATGTCAACACCGTCGGATACAAGCGGTCGCGGGTCAGCTTCGTCGACCTGATGGCGCGCGACACGGCCCTCCGCTCCACGGGCTCCAATGCACCGTCACTGACCGGGCTCGACGAGATCCAGCGTGCCGGCATGGGCGTCGGCGTCACCGGCATCGCGAAGGTCTTCGACCTCGGCGACATCAAGAAGACCGACTCGATGTACGACGTCGCGATCTCCGGCGAGGGCTTCTTCGAGGTGACCCTCCCGGACGGCACTTCTGCTTTCACACGCGGCGGATCGCTCAAGGTCGGCACCGACGGGCTGCTCACGACGCAGGCCGGCCACCCCTTCAAGCCTGCCATCGCGGTCCCGGAGACCGCGCAGTCCCTGACCATCGAACAGGACGGCCGCGTGCTCGTGCGCATGCCGGACCAGACGGCCCTCGTCGAACTGGGCCAGCTCGACATGGTGCGCTTCACCAACGCGTCCGGCCTCGAAGCCCGAGGCGACAGCGAGTACCGCGCAACGGCCGCATCCGGCGAGCCCATCGCGGGCCGCGCGGGCTCAGATTCGCTCGGCGCCGTGCGCCAAGGCTACCTCGAGGGTTCCAACGTCAAGCTCGTCGACGAGATGGTCAACCTCATGATGGCCCAGCGCGCGTACGAGGCGAGCGTCAAGGTCGTACAGGCGTCCGACGAGATGCTCGGCATGGTGAACGGGTTGCGCCGCTGATGAAGGTCCATCGGCTCCTCGTGCTGGCCGTGGGCCTGATGGCCGTCGCGCTGACGTCGCGCGCGGATCGGGCGCCGGCGTGGCGCGCGGACCTGCTGGCCCACGCGCGCGTCGAGGGCCGGCACGTCCGGCTCGGCGACATCGCCCGACTCGAGGGATCCGATGCCAATCGCGTGCAGGCCGCCGCGATGCTGGACCTCGGCGCCGCCCCGCGCTTCGGCGACGAGTTGCGCCTCGACCGCGCACGTGTGGCTGCCTGGCTCATGCGCGCCGCACCGCAGCTGCCTCCGATCGCGTGGGGCGGCGCGGACACGGTGCGCATTTCGCGCGCGGGTCGTTCGATCCGTGCGGCGGATGTGTGCCGCGCAGCGGAGGACAGCGTCGTCGCCACAGCGGCGGTGCCCGCATCGGTCCACGTTCGTGCCGCCGCCGACTGCCCCGATGAGGACTGGGCCGTGCCCGCCGGCGAACAGCCCGACCTCCGCGCCCGCGCGCCGGTCGAGGGCTCGTGGCCGGCCCGCCGCAGTGCGGTGCCGGTGGAACTGTGGTCGGACGGACGGTACGTCCGCACGGCGATGGTTCCGGTCCGGGTGGAGATCGAGGGGACCGCATGGGTCGCCCGCGACGACGTCTCCCCGCGCCGCACGGTGGACCGCGACGCCTTCGACGCCGTCGAGATCGACCTCGCCGGCCTCGCGGCCCCGCCGCTGCCGGTCGATGCCGCCTTCGAGGCCTTGCGCCTGCGCCGCGCCGTGCTCAAGGGACAAGTGCTCACCGCCGCCCATGTCGAATCCCAACCCGCCGTCTCCCGCGGCGACCGCGTGGCGGTGCACTCGCGCGTCGGCGCCATCTCGCTCGAGGCGTCCGCCGAGGCGCTGCAGGACGGCCGCCCCGGCGAGCAGGTCCTCGTCCGGATGGGCGGCCGCGCGGGTGCCTCCCTCCTCGCCCGCGTCGTCGGGCCGAACCAGGTGCAACTCCAACCATGAAGCCACGTTCCCTGCTGTGCTGGGTGCTGATCGCGTTCGCCGCAGGCGCGGCGCCGGCGCAGAGCCTTTACGACGAGAAGACCTTCCGGCCGGTCGCCGCGGACAATCGCGCCTACAAGGTCGGTGACGTGCTGACGATCCAGATCCTCGAGAGCGCGTCGGCCACCGCCAATGCGGACACGGGGACCCGCCGCCGCAACGACATATCCGCGGACCTCACGCGCGCCCACGTGCCCACCGTGAATGTCGGCATGGGGGTGAACGGCGAATTCGACGGCGGCGGCCGCACCACCCGTTCTGGCAAGCTGCTCGCGCAGCTCACGGTGACTGTCGTCGAGCTTGCCCCGAATGGCGACCTGCGCGTTGCCGGAGAACAGCTGCTGCTGATCAACGACGAACAGCAGCGCATCAATGTCACGGGCCGCGTGCGACCGCAGGACATCTCCGACGCCAACGTCGTCGCGTCGTCGCGACTCGCCGACGCGAAGATCACCTACGTCGGCGAAGGCGAACTCGCCGCGCGCCAGAAGCCCGCGTGGTGGCGCCAGGTCATGGACTGGGTGGGGCTGTGATGCTCGCACGATTCCTCGCCGCAGCCGCGCTGGCGCTCGCACTCGGCGTAACACTGCCGCCGCGTCCCGCGCAAGCCGCCACGGCACGGGCCAGCGCCGATGCCATCCGCGTCAAGGACCTCGGCAAGATCCAGGGCTGGCGTGACAACGCGCTGATCGGCTACGGCATCGTGACCGGCCTCGCGGGCACGGGCGATTCGCCGACCAACCGCACAACGCGCCAAGCCCTCGCGAACGTGCTGTCCCAGTTCAGCCTGGCCGTCTCGCCGGACGAGGTGCAGAGCCGCAACGTCGCCGTCGTGATGGTCACCGCGGCGATGCCGCCGTTCGCGCGCGAAGGCGACACGCTCGACATCAACGTGACGTCGAGCGGCGACGCGCGCAGCCTGCTGGGCGGCACGCTGCTGCTGACACCGCTGAAGGCCGCGAACGGCCGCACGTACGCGCTCGCGCAGGGACCGCTGTCGATCGGGGGCTACCGCTACGACGCGAACGGCAATGTCGTGCAGAAGAACCACCCCACCACCGGGTCGGTGCCCGCGGGCGCCACCGTGGAAGTGGGCCTGCGAACCGCACCGCACGACGACCAGGCGTCGGTCACCTTCGTGCTGCAGGACGCCGACTACACCACCGCGGACCGCGTCGCGACGGCGATCAATGCGACCTTCGGCAGCACGATCGCCGAAGCGCGCGACGCGTCGGGCATCGACGTGCGGGTGCCCGAATCCGAACGCCATCGGCCCGTTGCGTTCCTCGCGCGACTCGAGAACGTGCTCGTCGATCCCGACCGCCGCGCGCGCGTGGTGATCAACGAACGCACCGGCACCGTGGTGGCCGGCGGCGACGTGCGCATCTCGAAGGTCGCGGTCTCCCACGGCGAGCTGCGCGTGTCAGTCGACGCCGAAACCGCGGTGTCGCAACCGCTGACCTTCGGCCCTGCTTCCATCGGCGTGCGCACCGCGACCGTCACGAACAGCAGGGTCGATGTGACCGACGGCGCGAACACCGGCTTCGTGACGGCAAACAGCACCGTCGCCGATCTGGTGCAGTCCCTCGTTCGGATGCGCACCAGCCCGCGCGACATCATCTCGATCCTGCGGGCCGTGAAGGCTGCGGGCGCCCTCCACGCGGACCTCGTCGTCCAGTGATCCCTCTCGAAGGAGTCCTCCCATGAGTCAAGGCCCCGAAGCCGTCACGACGGCATCACTCTCGCTGGCCCTGGATGCCGCCACGCTGCGCCAGCAGGTGATCGCGACGAACATCGCCAACGTCAGCAGCGTGGGCTATGTGCCGATGCGCGCGTCGTTCGCGGCACAGGTCGAGGACGGCCTGCGCGCGGGCGCGGCGCCGTCGCTGCAGATCCGCATCGATCCCGAGCGATCGATCAACGGCGGCCCGGCCGTCGTGCACGTCGACACCGAAGTCGCGGCGCTCGCCGAGAACAACCTGCACTACCAGGCCCTCGTGCGTGGCCTCAACCGACATCTTTCGATCCTGGCCAGTGCGGTCAGCGAAGGCAAACGCTGACACCGGAGCCACCCATGAACTACTCCCAGTCCTTCGCGATCAGCGCGACCGGCATGGACGTCGAGCGGCTGCGCGTCGAGGTCGCTGCACTGAACCTCGCGAACGCCAACACCGTGTCGTCGGCGGACGGCCGCGGCTACCAGGCGCTGCGCGTGGTCGCGCAATCGGCCGCCGGTACGCAGGCGTCGTACGCCGGCGGGTTCGCCTCGCTCGTCGGCCAGGCGCTTACCGGCCCCACCGCGGTGGTCGAAGCGAACGGCCGGCCGGCGGTGGTCTCGTCGCTC
>CBFHAS010000040.1:0-30777 GCA_965653625.1 uncultured Burkholderiaceae bacterium
GGGCCCGCCCTCATCTCTCGTGCAGCATGGCTGCCCAGGAGGATCGCTCCTCCTGGGCGCCTTCGCGGCGCACGATCGTCGGCGAATCGCGCGCACTCGACGGCGTCGTGCCGCCCGCGGCGCGTTGCGGCTTTCGCCCGCTCCAGCATCCGGTCAACCTCGGTCAGGTAGATGTTGCTGAGCAGTGGGGAGATCAACCCACGATCCTGACCGGTCACAAGCGCTATGCGCACGTCACCGCGCTGCGCGGTGATGCGGTACCCGCTCAGGCGTTGAGTATGCCGCGGGTGATCAGCGAAGCCTCGCTGCGACGCGCGCTGCAGCGCCTCGATGAGGCCAGCAGTGCGGTGTGGATGCGTCCGTCGCTGATGAATTCGGTGCGCGAGGCGCTGGATCGGCCGTGGGTGCTGGACATCGACGCGAGCATCAAGCCGCTGTACGGGCGGCAAGAAGGCACCGAGCTGGGGCGACCACGATAAAAGAATCCCAATCCAACCCCCCAAAATACACTGCGGCCCAATCCACAACCGATCGACTCGCTTCGCGCTGCCGATCTCAGACCGCACCAGGTTCAAAGCTCATTTGGAAAATGACTGGGGGTCTTTGCTTTCGCTACGCCAAAGCGGCCAAGGTCGCCGGGAGACCCGTCATGGCACGGTGCAACTCGACGCATGCCGCTTGGGGCTCGTCGGCATGAAGGATCTGCTCCAGTCGAGCCGTCCAGCGCTTTGCGTCGGTGCGCAACACACGCTGCTTAATGGCCGAGATTTGCGATGGGTGCATCGAAAAGCTTCGCAAGCCCATGGCCAAAAGCAGCTCCGTGAACGCCGGGTCGCCAGCCATCTCGCCGCATACGCTGACACTCTTGCCGGCAGCCCGAGCTTGGCTGATGGTCTGAGCTACAAGCCTCAACACAGCAGGATGCCAGGGGTCATACAGGTGTGCGACGGTTTCGTCGGCGCGGTCAATGGCCAAGGTGTATTGGATTAGGTCGTTCGTACCCACAGAGACGAAGTCGAAGAGCCGCAGGAGGCTGGGCAGGATCAGAGCCGCTGCCGGCACTTCGACCATCGCGCCGACCTCGATCTCATCGTAAGGCCTCCCGACGTCGGCCAACTGCTGCTTCGCGCGAGAGAGGGCCTCAAGCGTGTGGTGGGCCTCGCGCAGATGAGCCACCATGGGCACCAGCAGCCGCACCTTGCCATATGCGCTGGCGCGCAAGATGGCTCTCAGTTGCTGGCGAAACATACCCGGTTCGGACAAGCTCCACCGGATGGCCCGTAGTCCGAGCGCCGGGTTCAGGGCGTGCTCGTGGCGAAGCTCGCCGACCGACATGCGTTCAAGCGATTTGTCGGCGCCGATATCCACCGTCCGAATGGTGACCGGCAGACCGTTCATTGCCTCTACGGCCGCCCGGTACGCTTCGAACTGCTCATCTTCGCCAGGCAGTTCCCCCCCGCGATTCATGAAGAGGAACTCGCTGCGAAACAGGCCTACGCCAACGGCGCCCGCCTCCAGGGCAGCAACCGCGTCACCGGGTAGCTCGATATTGGCGAGCAACTCCACGCGTTCACCATCAAGCGTGACGGCAGGTGTATGTCGCAGCCGCGACAAGCGAGCTCGTTCGAGTTCGCTTTGACGCTGGCGAAAGCGGTACTCCTCAAGCACGATCGGCGACGGATTGACGATGACGATGCCGGCATCGCCATCAATGATCACCCAGTCGTCTTGGCGGATGATCCGACTGGCCTCTCGCGCACCGACTACCGCGGGAATATCGAGACTGCGCGCCACGATGGCAGTGTGGGATGTCTTGCCACCGACGTCTGTAACGAACCCGGTGAAGACACTGCGCTTGAACTGAAGCATGTCGGCCGGCGCGATATCGTTGGCAACCAGCACAAGCGGATCCTCGCCGCCAAAATCCCGGGCCCCCGCGCTGAGGCCGGGCGCCGGCGCGAGCGATGCAGCAGATCCCCTCGCCATGGCCCTCAGAAGGCGCTCGACGACCTGCTCAAGGTCGGCCTTGCGCTCTCGCAGGTAGGCATCCTCCATCTCGTCGAACTGACGAGCCAGCACCTCGAACTGGGCGGACAGTGCCCACTCGGCGTTGTAGTGGCGCTCCAAGATCCATTGACTCGTGGCACCCGTGAGCACCTCGTCGTGCAGCAGCATGAGATGAACGTCCAGCAAAGCGGGTAGCTCGGCGGGCGCTTCGTCGGGCAAGTCTCGCTTGAGCGCGTTCAGTTCGCTATCGACTGCATCGCGGGCGGCGCGAAGGCGCGCGATTTCATCGCCCACTTGCGCCTCATCGACGAAATAGTGCGCGACGTCCACACGGCTTGACGCCACCAGCACCGCGCGCCCGATCGCAACGCCGCGCGAAACTGGCAATCCGAACACCTGGATGCTCATGCAGCGATGCTAGCAGCCGCCGGCCGCCGGTGGCGTCAGCCTGGAGGCCGCTCGGGGCAACCGTCGCCGTCATAGGCTGTCAGGTCGCCTCCGCTGGAGACGTGAACGCTGGACTGCTTCAGCCAACTTCCCGCCCGACGATTACCGCGGCGACGTCATTCGCCTTCGCCGAACTTGTCTTCAATAAGCGCAACGATGGCGTCGTTGGCGGCCTGCTCGTCCTCGCCCTCGGTTTCGATCTCAACCTCGGCGCCTAGTCCGGCGGCCAGCATCATGACGCCCATGATGCTTTTGGCGTTCACCCGCCGGCCGTTCCGACTCATCCAGATTTCGCTCTTGAAACCGGTAGCCAGCTTAGTCAGCTTGGCGGAAGCACGGGCATGCAAGCCCAGCTTATTGTTGATTGTGATGCGGGTCTTGATCATTGGCACCCGGCTTGCAGGCTTGGTTCTGTGGGCGGACACTGGCAACCTGCATTACGCCCTGAGTGGCTCCGGCCATCGCGCGCGTAACCAGCACTTCCAGCGAGTCATCGCGATAGCAAAGCGAGCGCCAAAGCATCGGCACGTTGATGCCCGCGATGACTTTCACCTGGGCGCTGTCGATGCTGGCCACGCGCTGCGCCACATTGCACGGAGTGGCGCCGAAGACGTCGGTGAAGATGACCGCTTCGGGATCGCGCACTCGAGCGAGCAGTTCGCGCGCCCGGGCCTCGATCTCCTCCACGACCAGATCGGCCGGCACGTCCAAGGCTTCCAGCCGGCAATGGCAATCCGGGAACGTATGGCTCGCCACCTGCTTAAGCGACGACGCAAGCGGCGCGTGAGCAATGATCAGGAGTCCCGGCATGATGCGTTGATTATCGGTAGTTGCACCCACTGGTTCATCGCAGTGACGCATGTTGGCTTCGCTGCGGTGCAAAAACCACACATGAGACCGACGCGGCCCGTGACCGCCGACGATTCATGCGTCGAGCTTGATGCCGCCAAAGAATGTCTCGGCGGCCTCGGGGTCAATGCCCGGCCCCACGATCGTTGCCTGGTACACCCTCAACCCTTTGACGAAGAAGATGACCTCTTCGCGCAGGGGTTGACCGTCAGCGCCGCGCCCTTCCAGCAGAAGCTTTCCGGCGCGCGGATTCGGCGTCATGCCGGGCACGCGCCATGCTATGCCCGACGCGGCCGCGGCGCCGATGTTGGCAGCGGCTGCGCCGCGCAGTTCGTCCATTGCGGATGTGATCTTGGCCGGATCTTCCAGGCTGGCGTAGCCCACTGCATAGGAGATGGACTCGGCCGCACACGCCGTCAGGTGCATGTGTACTCGCTCGCCAGCCAGTGTCAGTCGCCTCACGTGCGACGTTGGCTTGCACGGAAACATCGCAACCAGTTCGCTGTCGACCGGGCGAACTTCTCGCCAGTCAAGCGAGGGGGTGCAGGCAGCCAGGGACAAGGCGATAAGCATGCCTTTTCGCGTGTTTGCCGGATTCATCGCGCGATTATGTTGGCGCCACAATCGCCCCATGACAACGAACCCAGCCCGCAGTGCGCAGAGCTTGGCGGGCGTGCGTGTGCTGGATCTGTCTCGCGTGCTGGCCGGCCCGTGGTGCACCCAGGTGTTGGCAGACCTTGGAGCGGACGTGATCAAGGTGGAACGCCCGGGCGTTGGCGACGACACGCGCGGCTGGGGCCCACCATTCCTCAAGGACCGCGACGGCGTCGACACCGGCGAGGCGGCCTACTACCTCGGCACCAACCGCAACAAGCGCTCGGTCACCGTGAACTTTTCCGTGCCCGCAGGGCAGGATCTGATCCGAGAGATGGCGGCGCAGTGCGACGTCTTTGTCGAGAACTTCAAGGTCGGCGACATGGCACGCTACCAGCTGGACGCCGCCACCCTGCGTGGCGTCTACCCGAGGCTTGTCTACTGCTCCATCACCGGCTTCGGTCAGACGGGCCCGTACCGAGACCGTGCCGGCTACGACTATGCGGTGCAGGGCATGGGTGGGCTGATGAGCGTGACCGGCGAGCGCGATGACATGCCTGGCGGCGGGCCGCAGAAAGTGGGCGTAGCTGTTGCTGATCTTTTCACCGGCATGTACGCCACGGTGGCCATCCTCGCCGCACTACGCCACCGAGACATCACCGGGCAGGGGCAGGCGATCGACATGGCATTGCTTGACACACAGGTCGCCATGCTGGCCAATCTTGGCGCCAGTTACCTCGCGACCGGCACGCCTCCACGGCGCATGGGCAACGCGCACCAGAACATCGTGCCGTACCAGGTGTTCGAGGTGGCCGACGGGCACATCATCCTGGCGGTGGGCAACGACAGCCAGTTCGCCAAGCTCTGCCAGGTGGCCGACCTCAGGCACCTGTGTGCCGACAAGCGGTATGTGCGAAACGCCGACCGCGTGCGTCACCGCGCGACGCTCGTGCCGCTGCTGGCCGAGGTCATGAAGCGCCGGACCAAGGCGGACTGGCTAGCCGCACTCGAATCGGCTTGCGTGCCCTGCGGCCCGATCAACGACCTGACAGCGGTCTTCGCCGACGCCCAGGTGCAGATGCGCGGCATGACGGTCGAGGTACCCCACCCACTCGCGGGCGCAGTATCCCTGGTGGCCAGCCCGCTGAGGCTGTCCGACACCCCTGTGCAGTACCGCCGTGCGCCGCCACTGCTGGGCGAACACACCGACGAAGTGCTGGAGGAGTTCGGCATCAACAAGGATCGCCGAGCGGCACTGCGAGAGCAGGGCGCGATTTGAACGACAGTCGCTGCGCCACAGCACCGGGATGCAACTTCCGGCGTTCGGCTGAGTCTGCAAAAAGGCGCAAGCCTCGCCGGGCGTCGATTCGCCCCCGCGTAAACTTCAAAGGCCTTACCGAAACGGTCCCGCCATGAAACCTGCCCGCTACGTTGCCGCCTCAGTTGCCGCCATAGCGATCGGCGTAAGCGCCTATCTCACGTTCCACGGCGTGGCCGGCCGCGAGATGGCACCGGCCGTGAGCTACACGCTCCTTGACGGCAGTGTCTCCGGCACCGAACAGTTGCGCGGTAAGGTGGTCCTGGTGAATTTCTGGGCTACCAGCTGCGCCACCTGCGTGAAAGAGATGCCGCAGATCGTGTCCACGCACGAGAAGTACAGGGGCCGCGGCTACGAAACCGTGGCGGTGGCGATGAGTTACGACGCACCCGCGTACGTGATCAGGTTCACCGAGACGCGCAAGCTTCCCTTCGCGGTGGCGATCGACAACACCGGCCAGATCGCCAAGAGCTTCGGCGACATCAAGCTCACCCCCACTTCCGTGCTCATCAACAAGCGCGGCGAGATCGTGAAGCGCTACGTCGGCGAGCCTGATTTCGCGGCGCTGCACGAGTTGGTGGAGGAACTGCTCGCCGAGACCTGACTGGCCCCGGGGCCGCCCGTCAGACGGTGTGTTCAACACCCGCTGCGTGGGCCTGCTGGTCCGCGTGGTAGCTGCTGCGAACCAGCGCGCCCACGGCGGCGTGCGTGAATCCCATTTGCTGCGCCTCGCGCTCGAACATGCGAAAAGTGTCGGGATGCACGTAGCGACGCACCGGCAGGTGGTGGCCACTCGGAGCCAAATACTGGCCGATGGTGAGCATGTCGATGTCGTTCGCTCGCATGTCTCGCATGACGGCGAGGATCTCGTCGTCGGTTTCGCCGAGGCCCACCATCAGGCCGCTTTTTGTCGGCACGCCGGGCGCAAATGACTTGAAGCGCTTGAGCAGGTCGAGCGAATACGCGTAATCGGAACCCGGGCGCGCCTCCTTGTACAGGCGGGGCACCGTTTCAAGGTTGTGATTCATCACGTCCGGCGGGGCAGCCTTGAGGATCTCCAGCGCGCGGTCCATGCGGCCGCGGAAATCGGGCGTAAGGATTTCGATGCGAGTAGCCGGCGAAAGCTCGCGCACCCGGCGAATGCATTCCACGAAGTGGCCGGCACCCCCGTCGCGCAGGTCGTCGCGATCCACGCTGGTGATGACTACGTACTTCAGTTTGAGTGCCGCGATGGTCTTGGCGAGGTTTCCCGGCTCATCGGCGTCCAGTGGGTCGGGCCGGCCATGACCCACGTCGCAGAACGGGCAGCGGCGGGTGCACTTATCGCCCATGATCATGAACGTGGCCGTGCCCTTGCCGAAGCACTCACCGATGTTCGGGCAGGAAGCCTCCTCACACACAGTGTGCAATTTGTGCTCACGCAGAATCTGCTTGATTTCGTAGAAGCGCGTCGTGGGGGAACCGGCCTTGACGCGGATCCACTCTGGCTTCTTCAAGACCTCCGCGGCCACGACCTTGATCGGAATGCGGGCGGTCTTGGCCTGGGCCTTTTGCTTGGCCGTCGCGTCGTACGGCTCCGCAGGATGCGGGGTAGCGGGGGTATTGGAGGACATCAGCGCCGTTCTCTGAGGAGAGCCGCGATGCGCCCGGCGGCTCGGGTCACGCCGACAGGTGGACGGCAAGCCTGTCGCCAAGCCGGTGCGCCACCGTGGCCCATTCGGTAGAAACCCCTAGTGTAGCGAGGTCCACCGCCTGAAGCCCTTCGTAGCCGCACGGATGGATCCGGCGAAAGGGCGTCAGATCCATGGCGACGTTCAATGCCACGCCGTGGTAAGTGCAGTGACGGCTGACTTTGATACCGAGCGCGGCGATCTTCCCCAGCCCGAAGAAGGAGTCCGCCAAATCGTGCACGCCGAACTGCTCGAGCGGCGGCCTCGGGTCAATTGGGGCATGGCCAAAGGGATCGGCTAGGCGCACGTATATCCCCGGCGCTCCAGCGACCCGATGCCCGGTGACGCCCTCTGCTTCTAGCGTCTTGAGCACGGCGTGCTCAAGCCGGTAGACGAACTCCTTGACGTAAATGCCGAGCCGCCGGAGATCAATGAGCGGATAGGCGACCACCTGACCAGGCCCGTGATATGTCACTTGGCCGCCGCGGTTGGTCTGCACAACCGGAATGTCTCGCGCTTCGACCACATGCTCTGCCCGGCCGGCGATGCCCTGCGTGTACACCGGCGGGTGCTCACACAGCCAGATTTCGTCGGGCGTCCCATCGTTGCGGGCTTCAGTGAAAGACGACATGGCAGCCGCGGTGGGCGCATAGTCCACGCGCCCCAACATGCGCACGGCCGGCGCACGGCCGGCAGCACTCACAGCACCACCTTCACCATGGGGTGCGTGCTCAGCGTGCGGTAGAGCTCGTCCAATTGCTCACGGCTGGTAGCCGTCACCGTGACGGTAAGGCCCAGGTAATTGTTGCCCTTGCTCGGCCGCACTTCGACGCTCTGCGGATCGAAGCCTGGATCGAACTGCTGCACAACGCGAACGACGGCGGCGGCAAATCCCTCAACGTTGGCCCCCATCACCTTGATCGGAAACGCAGAGGGGTACTCGATCAGCGACTGCTCGGGCGGTATGGGCTGCATGGTCGTCGATTTCGCGAGTTGCGGCATGCGGGCGCAGGTTAAACGCCCTGAAGCGCTTTGGCGCGCTGGTACGCCTCGTAAAGCCGTGCGTACACCGGCCCGGGCTTGCCGCGCAACGCTCCGTGACCCACCGGCTCGCCATCAAGCGTGGTGACCGGCAGCACTTCCTTGGTGGCGGAACTCAGCATCAGTTCGTCGGCGACCGGCACTTCAGCCTCGGCAATAGGCCGCAGGTTGTAGGCAATGCCCTCCTCCTCGCACAGATCGCGCAGCAGGTCGTAGCGGATGCCTTCCAGCACATGCTCGCTCTTGGGCGGGCCGAGCACAGCACCCTCGTGCACGATCCAAACGTTGCTTGCCGACGCCTCGGTGAGAAAACCATTGCGAAAGAGGATGGTCTCTACCGCGCCACGGTCGGCTGAAATCTGGCGAGCCAGCACGTTGCCAAGCAGCGAAGTCGACTTGATCTCGCCGCGCTCCCAGCGAAAGTCGCGGGCGGTCACGCACGCCACACCGTGGTGGCGCTGCTCGGCCGTCGCGTGCTTCATGGGCGTGGCCATCATGAAAACCGTCGGCTCGATGTCTGCGGGCATGACGTGATCGCGCCAGGCGACACCGCGCGTGACCTGGAGATAGGCAAGCTGGTCGTCCACCGGCTGCGCGGCGATCAGTCGGCGACAGCGCTCCAGCCATTCGCCGCGCGTGTGCGGGTTGGCGATGCGCACCTTGCCCAGGCTGCGCTCCAGCCGCGCCATGTGCTCCTCGAAACGGAAAAGCTTGCGCCCGTAGACCGGCACGATCTCGTACACGCCGTCGCCGAAAATGAAGCCACGGTCAAGAACGGACACCTTCGCATGAGCGAGCGAGGTGTATTCACCGTTCAGATAGCAGAGCAAGTCGGGAATGGTCTGCATCGCGCCTCCGTGACGGGCTCGGGAGATGGCCTGCCGGGCGACGAGCTTACTTGATCCACAAGCGCAGCGAGTCCCACGCACGCCCCAACAGCCCCGCCTGCTCCACTCCGTCCATGACCACGAGGGGCACTTCGGCAACCTTCGTGCCCGCCTTGGTGGTGACCTTCAACATTCCCACGCGTTGACCCTTGGCGAGGGGGGCCACAAGGGGTTCAGTGCGCTCGGTGGCGGTCTGCAGGTTGCTGCCCTCGCCGCGGGGCACGCTGACGTAGATCGCCTCCGCCGCCCCAAGCCGCGCCTCTTTGGTGACGCCCTTCCACACCGGCGCGGTCACCATGGGCTTGCTCACATCGAACAGCCGGATGGCATCAAAGGCCTGAAAGCCCCAGTTCAGCAGCTTCTGACTTTCGTTGGCTCGCGCCTCCATGGACACGGTGTTCAGGACCACGCTGAGCAATCGACGCTTGCCGTTGGGGAAATCGCGCTGGGCGCTTGCGATGAGGCAATAGCCCGCGGCCTCGGTGTAGCCGGTCTTCATGCCGTCGACCGTGGGATCGCGCCGCAACAGCAGGTTGCGGTTGGGCTGACTGATGTTGTTGTACTTGTAGTCCTTGACGGAATAGTAGGTGTAGAAATCGGGGTGCTCCCGGATGATCCGGCTGGCGACTACCGACAGGTCGCGCGCGGTGCTCCTGTGTCCAGGCTCGGTGAGGCCGGTCACGTTCTTGAAGATGGTATTTTTCAAGCCCCAGGCCTGCGCTTGGCGGTTCATCATGGCGACGAACTGGTCCAGCGTGCCACCCACCGCCTCGGCCAGCGCCACTGAGGCGTCGTTGCCGCTTTGTACGATCAGACCGCGCAACAGCTCTTCGACCTTGGGCGTCATCGTGGTATCGATGAACATGAGCGAACCGCCACCTTTGCGCTCGCCCCAGGCGCGAAGCGAAACCGGCAGCGGCTGGTCAAGCGACAGGCGCTTCTCCTTGAGAGCGTTGAACACCAAGTACGCCGTCATCAGCTTGGTGAGCGAAGCCGGATCGGCCGGCGCGTCGGCGTCGCGCTCGGCCAGTGTCTGGTTGCTGGTGAGGTCAACCAACACGTAGCTCTTCGCCGCCACTTCGGGCGGCTGGGGAACTTGGGCAAGTGCCGCGCCTGCGAAGGCCAGGGACGCGAAAAGGGCAAAAAATCGTTTCATCGGACTGTCGAATGCAATGGCAGCGGCGCGGATCGCAGGTACCCGCCGCCGGGGTTTCAGGTCGTCGAGCCGCGAAGTTGCTGCACGACCAGGTTCTTGAGCAGCGACAGCTGCCCATGAAAGAAGTGCCCGACGCCGGGCAGCACGATGACCGGCAGCGTTTGGGGGCGCGCCCAATCGAAGGTGGCGGCCAGCGGCACCACCTCGTCGGCCTCGCCGTGGATCACCACGGTATCGGCCGGCACCTCAGGCATCAGCTGTTTCTGGGTGGACGGGCCCACCAGCACCATGCGCACGGGCCGCTCGTGCTCCGGCAGCCGAGCGGCAGCGGTCGCCGCCACGAAGGCGCCGAAAGAGAAACCGGCAAGCATGAACGGCTGCGCGGGGTCTTGTTGGTCGGCGATCACCGCGAGCGCGTCATCGATCTCGCCTCGGCCTTCGTCCCAGTGACCTTCCGATGCGCCGGCGCCCCGGAAATTGAAGCGCACGGTCCGCCAGCCCAGTTGGAGAAACGCACGCGCCAGGGTCTGCACTACCTTGTTGTCCATGGTTCCGCCATGCACCGGGTGCGGATGGCAAATGATCGCCACGCCGTGCGGCGCGTTGGCCGGCGCATCGAGGGCGCATTCGATTACGCCAGCCGGGCCGGTAAGCATCCGGCGAACGGTATGTGAGTTCATCGGCGAATCTCAGCGACCGACGTTTGGAGGCAGGAGGAGCCGCTCAACGACCTCGCCCTTCTTCAAGTGCGAATCGACGATCTCGTCGATGTCGTGCTGGTCCACATAGGTGTACCAGACGGCCTCAGGATAAACGACGGCCACCGGACCGCCGGCGCAGCGATCCAGGCAGCCGGCCTTGTTGACGCGGATGCCGCCAGGACCAGCGAGGTTTTCGGCCTTGACGCGCTTCTTGCAGTGCTCGAAGCCCTCCTGCGCGTTGTGACGGGCGCACGAGTCCTCGCCGCTATCCCGCTGGTTCAGGCAGAAGAAGATGTGCCGTTGGTAGTAACCACTCATGCCGTCGATTCTAGAGACCGGCAGCACCTCCACGCGGATCACGGGCCGCAATGCGAGCGAGCAGGTAGCCCATTGCGGCATACGGCCAGAGCCATCCGATCCACCTCACCGCGCCATGGAAACGGATGAAGCGGCCCTGCTCCCAGTCCCGCAGACTTTGCGCGAAGTAGGCATCGGCGGGCGACTGTGCGAGCACGGCCACCATCGCAGCCAGCACTATCAGACCCAGGCCTGCGGCCACACGCCGCGGCACCCAGGCCAGTACCCCGGCGGCCAGGAGCCCCGCAGTGAGTGCCGCCTCGGCAGGCCGGGTGCGCCAGGCGAGCGCGTGCTCGGGCCCGAAGTTCAGTGCGGTTGATAGCGTGGTGGCAAGCAAGCCCGTGAAAGCCGCGCCCAATGCGAGCACGACGCGGCGCCAGCCCGGCCATGAGATGCTGAAGGCCACGAGGCAGGGGGCGAGCAGGCCCAAGGCGATGGCGGTGAATTCGGTGCCCACAGACATCGGAAGCGTGGAGGCATCCGCCACGATCCAAGGCTCGACCCAACGGGCCAGCATGCTGTCTTCCAGCCAGCCGGCCAGTGTGTCACGCAGCATAGGCCACACGGGGCCGTTTCCGAAAGGCACTGGGCCCGGAAACAGCAGTCCCAGCGGCCACAGGACCAACAGAACGAGCCCGCCTGCGCTGCGACCGATGAACCAGCGGTCGCGCACGGCTTGCCAGCGCTCGACCGCCCCCAGCACATGGACACCCCAGGCAAGCAACCCGCCCATCATCGCGCCCGCTGCATTGAGCCCGAGGTCGACATTACTGGGGATACGTGCCGGGAGAAAGTTCTGCAGCATCTCTAGGCTGAACGACAGCACCAGCCCGCAGGTGGCTGAGGCCACCAGCGCCAAACCCGGTCCTCGGCCCGAACGGACGGCCGCTCCAAATACCAGCGCGCCCAGAGGCAAATAGCCCAACAGGTTCGCCACCACGTCAAACACGGTCCACCACTGCCACCACGGCCGAGTGAGGAAAGCCCAGACCGACAGGCCCGGCCAGCGCCAGCCGGTGAAAGGGTAGAGGCTTGCGTAAACGATCAGCGCCGCATACGCGATGGCCAGGAGTGCGGCGGAGCTGCGATGCGACATGGAAGACCGGCGTTCCTCAGAACGGCTTGACGACGACCAGTACAACGATCGCGGTGAAGAGCAGCACCGACATCTCATTGAACACG
Organism: uncultured Burkholderiaceae bacterium; assembly: GCA_965653625.1. Lineage (GTDB taxonomy): Bacteria > Pseudomonadota > Gammaproteobacteria > Burkholderiales > Burkholderiaceae_C > Albitalea. The sequence continues at coordinate 12,210 of CBFHAS010000040.1, forward strand.
CGGAACCACCGCTCGCTGCGCCGATTGGCGAACTGTTCGAACTTACGCAGCAGCGATCGACAGGCGTGGTGGTATCCGAGTGCGACCGCCACGAGCAGGAGCTTGGCGTGGAGCCAACCGCCGGTATCCCGGAAGTAGCCAAGCCACAGCCACAGTCCGAGGCCCACTGCAGGCACCATCAGCATGCTCGCGAAGCGATAGAGCCGCCGAGCCATCAAGAGCAGGCGCTCGCGCTCGGCATGGCTGTCGGCCGGCACGGCAGCCAAGTTGACGAACAAGCGGGGAAGGTAGAACAAACCGGCGAACCAACTCGCCACGAATACGATGTGGAAGGCTTTGATCCAGAGCATCGGCGGATTATGTCGACGGCTGTGCGCATATCGGCCGACGGCAAGGGGGCTGTGCCGGACGCCCCAGCGTGCTGGCGTAGCTGCAAATCATGTGTGATACCTCGCACGAAATGCGGCCAACAGATGGCAAAGATATGCTGCAATGCAGCGAGGAGGCGCGGAGCGCTCCTGACGCCGTTGCGGGCGAAATACAGCGCACAAGAAAAAAGCCCCGACCTACAGGCCAGGGCTGAAAAGCCTTAACGCTGTCATCACGGTAAGGCACCTGCTCAGGGAGGAAAAGCAGGGAATGACGGCCTTGCGGCTATCATTCGCGGTCTACTTTAGCAGATCGGCACCGCCTCCGAAATGCGCGCCACACCGGAATTAACCCCGTGGCCCCCGCAAATGAGGCACTACGGCACACGTTGTGCGATCTCCGGAAATCTCGTGTCCAACCTTCCCCCTTTTCCCGCCAGCCGGCCGCGTCGGCTGCGTCGCGATGAATTCACTCGCGCGCTAGTGCGTGAGAACCATCTCCATGCGAGCAACCTGATCCTTCCGGTGTTCGTGCTCGCGGGCCAAGACAAGGCCGAAAACGTAGCTTCCATGCCGGGCGTGCAGCGCCGCAGCCTGGACCGCCTTTTCCCCCTGGCCGAGGAGTGTCTTTCGCTGGGCGTGCCAGTAATGGCGCTGTTCCCCGTGATCGATCCGTCGCTCAAGACCGAGGACGGTCGCGAGGCGCTCAATCCAGAAGGCCTGGTGCCGACGGTGGTCCGTGAACTGAAGCAACGCTTCCCTGGTCTGGGCCTGATGACGGACGTGGCGCTGGATCCGTTCACGAGCCACGGCCAAGACGGCTTGCTCGACGCCAGCGGCTACATCGTCAACGATGAGACTGTGCAGGTGCTGTGCCAGCAGGCGCTGGTCCAGGCCGCAGCCGGCGTGGACATCGTGGCACCCAGCGACATGATGGACGGGCGCATCGGCGTCATCCGCCGAACGCTGGAGGAGCGGGGTCACATCCACACCCGCATCATGGCCTACAGCGCCAAGTACGCGAGCGCTTTCTACGGCCCTTTCCGCGACGCGGTCGGCTCAGCGGGGAACCTTGGCCGAGGCAACAAGAAGGTCTATCAGATGGACCCGGCCAACAGCGATGAAGCGTTGCGTGAAGTGGCGTTGGACATCGCCGAAGGCGCCGATATGGTGATGGTCAAGCCGGGCATGCCTTATCTGGATATCGTGCGCCGCGTAAAAGAGGAGTTCCACATGCCAACCTTCGCCTACCAGGTGAGCGGCGAGTACGCGATGCTGAAGGCTGCCGCGGCCAACGGTTGGCTAGACCACGACGCGGTCATGATGGAAAGCCTGCTGGCCTTCAGGCGCGCCGGCGCCGACGGCGTGCTGAGCTACTTCGCCCTCGAAGCTGCGCGGCTATTGCACCGGTCGACATAGAGGCGCGGCAGGTCGCAGGCCCTACGGTGCGTGCGTGATTCTTCCGCTCAGCGACGCGGGTACGGGTCGGCGAAGCCCAATGACGTCACGATTTCGGTTTCGCGTGCCTCCATGGCCTCGGCCTGCGCCTCGATCTCGTGGTCGTAACCCTGGGCATGCAGCGTGCCATGCACCAGCAGATGCGCGTAGTGAGCTTGCAGCGGCAGGTTCAGTTCGCGTGCCTCGGCGGCCACCACCGGCGCGCACAGCACGAGGTCGGCAGACACCACCGGCTCGCGTGAGTAGTCGAAGGTGAGGACGTTGGTGGCGTAGTCCTTGCCGCGGAAGTCGCGATTCAGCTGGCGGCCTTCGTCCTCGTCGACGAAGCGCACCGCGATTTCGGCCGGCTGCTCCAGCGCAGCGCGGATCCACCGCGCGACACGGTGGCGAGGCAACTGATCGCGGTGGCGCGGGTCGGCGAACTGCAACGAAAGGGAAAGCGGCGGGCGTGGCGTCAACACGTTCTCAGGTGGCGTCGGGAGTGTGCGCGGCATCGTAGGCTTCGACGATGCGGGCAACCAACGGATGCCGCACCACATCGGCCGAAGTGAAACGCGTGGTCGCGATACCGCGCACGCGGCGTAACACGCGTTCGGCATCGATCAGGCCGCTTTCAGTGCCCCGAGGCAGATCGATCTGGCTCACGTCGCCGGTCACCACGCATTTGCTGCCGAAGCCGATGCGGGTCAGGAACATCTTCATCTGCTCGGGCGTGGTGTTTTGCGCCTCGTCGAGGATGACGAAGGCATGGTTCAGCGTGCGCCCCCGCATGAAGGCCAGCGGGGCCACCTCGATGCTGCCCTTTTCGAACGCCTTGCCGACCTTGTCGAAACCCATCAGGTCGTATAGGGCGTCGTACAGCGGTCGCAGGTAGGGATCGACCTTCTGCGCCAAGTCCCCAGGCAGGAAGCCCAGCCGTTCGCCCGCCTCGACGGCCGGGCGGGTGAGGATGATGCGTTGCACCGTGCTGCGCTCCAGTGCATCCACCGCACAGGCGACCGCGAGGTACGTCTTACCCGTGCCGGCCGGTCCGATGCCGAAGGTGATGTCGTGGGCCAGGATGTCGCGAAGGTAGCCATGCTGGTTGGGCGTGCGACCCGCTACCCCAGTGCGCCGGGTGTGCAGGACGATGTCGTCCGCGTCGACCGGGGCTTCCGTCTCCGTGGCCGGCCGCGGACCGCCGCGCCGGCGGGACTCTGCGCCTGCGCCGGCCGCCTCGGCCAGCGCCAGTTGCAGCGTCTCCGCCGGGATGGGCCTGCGGGCCCGGTCATACATGGACTGCAGCAGCGCGACCGCGCGCTCGGCCTGGGCCTTCGGGCCCTCGATGCGAAAGGACTCGTTGCGGCGCGTGATGCTTACGTCCAGCGCCGCCTCTATGTCACGCAGATGCTCGTCCATGCTGCCGCACAGGTGCGCGAGGCGATCATTGTCGAGCGGGATGAAGGCGTGGCGAAGGATCACGGCACGGGCAGGATCGGGAAGGGCCACATTGTCGCTGCTGGCGTGCAGTTCGGCCGGCAAACCGGATGCCACCTCACCGCGCGCCGCGAGGCCATCCTGCACAATCGCGCGCCATGGCATTGCGTGCGTACTGGAACCTGCTGCTGGCGCTGGCCTTCGCACTTGCCACTGCATGCGCAGAGGCCGGCCCGCTGGTCATCACGCAGGCGCAATCGGTGAACGTTGGGGGCGAGCGTTTTCCCGAGGGCGCACCCGCGCATGCCGTGTCGCTGCCGGACGACTGGTCGCAGACACGGCCCCACCATGATGGCAGCGTGTGGTATCGCGCCAGCTTCGACCTGCCGCCCGGCACGCCTGCGGGCGAACTTCTCGCGCTGTACGTCGAGCGCGCATGCACCACCGCGGAGGTGTTTCTCAACGGATACCGCGTGGCCAGCGGCGGCCGCATGATGGAGCCGCTCACGCGACGGTGCTACCAGCCGCAACTCGTGACGCTGCCGGCGGCGCTGTTGCAGAGCCAGGGCAACGTGCTGGATCTACGCGTGGTCGGCACGGCGCTGCAACGCGTGGCGGGCCGGCAGCGCGCCGGGGGTTTGTCGGCACTCGTCGTGGGCCCTTACCAGCCGCTGGCTGAGCAGCATGCGCGGCGGCTCTTCTGGAGCGTCACGGTCGTTCAGATAACCAGCGTGACGCTCGCCGTGGTGGGCACGCTCATGCTGGGTCTGTACGCCATGAATCGGCGTGAGGTCCCGCTGCTTTACTTCGGCGCCTTGCTGGTGGGCTGGGCACTGCTGTCCGCACGAATCTGGTGGGATGACCCGCCGTTCACGACCGCCACGCTCGAGTTCGTCACCGCAGCAGCCGTCGCCCCGCTGGTCGCATGCCTCGTGCAGTTCCTGCTGAGCTATGCCGCGCTTCGCTCACGCATCGTCGAGGCGACGTTGCTCGTGCAGTGCCTGCTGCTGCCGCTCACCCTGGCAGTGGCGGGGCCCTTGCAGCTGAACGCGGTCGCCAACGCCTGGCATTCGCTGCTGGCGCTGGAGGTGCTGGGTGCCATCGGGCTGTACCTCACCGTGGTGTGGGAGCACCGCCGGGAGGATTTCGCACCGATGCTCATGATTCTCGGCGGCACCAGCGGCCTGGTGGTCTATGCCATCGCGGAGCAGATGCGGGCGGTGGAGCAGCCGCCGATTCAACTCATGCACTTCGCCGTGCCGGTGCTGTTCCTCGGCGTGGGTCTGCGGCTGCTACAGGTATTCGGCCGGGCCCTGTCGGCGGCCGAGGCGAACCGCTCGACGCTGGAGGAGCGGGTGAAGGAGATCACCGCCGAGATCGAGCGCAACTTCGCACAGTTGGCTGAACTGCGCGTCGAGCAGGTGACGGAGAAGGAGCGCAAACGCATCGCCGCCGACTTGCATGACGACCTGGGCGCGAAGCTGCTGACCATCGTGCACACCAGCGAAAGCGAGCGCATTTCCACGCTGGCGCGCGAGGCCCTGGAGGAGATGCGGCTGTCGGTGCGCGGGCTGACCGGCAAGCCGGTGCGATTGGTGGACGCGCTGGCCGACTGGCGCGCGGAGACCGTGCAGCGCCTGGGGCAGGCCAACATCGAGTGCGACTGGAAGGGGCCGATTGAGGAGATCGAGCACTTGCTGCCGGCGCGAGCCTACGTGCAGACCACGCGCATCCTGCGCGAGTCGGTAAGCAACATCATCAAGCACAGCGGCGCCTCGCATTGCAAGGTGCGCTCCAGCGTGGGCGAGCGCGACTTCGGCCTGCTGGTGCAGGACAACGGCAAAGGCATCGCGATGGAGCTGGACGGCAAGCTCGACCGCGGCCACGGCATGTCGAGCATGAAGCACCGTGCCAAGCAACTGCATGGCCAGTGCCTGGTGGAGTCAGGCCCCGGCTATGGCACCGTGATAAGGCTCACGCTGCCTCTATGACCCACGCGGCACGCGGCTTTGCCCGCTGCTAGCATCTGGCGAGTCCACCCCGGCGGAGGCGCCAATGAACAACATCTTGTTGCTGGAAGACCTGCCCGAGATCCGCGCATGGATGAAGCAGCTGGTGCTTCAGGTCTTCCCCCAGTCGCTGATTTCCGAGGCAGCCCGCGTGCACGACGCACGCGAGTTGATCACAGCGATCAAGTTCGACCTGGCGCTCATCGACCTCGGCTTGCCAGACGGCTCGGGTGTCGATGTGGTGGCCGCACTTCGAGAACAGCAGCCTGAGGCGCAGTCGGTGGTCGTGACAATCCACGATGACGACGACCATCTCTTTCCCGCGCTGCAGGCGGGGGCCTTTGGCTACCTCCTGAAGGAACAGGCGCGCGAAGCGATTGCCGAGCAGCTCAAACGCATGAGCCAGGGCGAACCGCCACTTTCGCCCTCCATTGCCCGGCGGGTGATCTCCTACTTCGCGTCGCAGGCGCGGCCGCAGCAGAACGCCTTGCCGCACGTGCAGCTCACCGATCGCGAGAACGAGGTGTTGCTGCGCGTGGCCAAGGGCTTCACGCTGCCGGAGATCGGCGTGCAGCTGAACCTGTCGCGCCACACCATCGCCGACTACGTGAAGCAGATCTACCGCAAGCTCAACGTGAGCTCGCGTGCGGAAGCGGCCCTGGAAGCGCAGAGGTTGGGGTTGTTCAGGAGGTAGGCCGCAACACGTCGTCGAGCTCATGGAGCCGCGGCCTCGGGCGGCGGTCCCGAGGCGCGGCGCAGCCCGACACAAGCAAGCGAGAGGGCATGCGCGCTCCGAGCCGGCACAGTTCGTGCGCAACCTCGAAGGCGAGCAGGCCACCCAGGCTGTGGCCGAGCATGGCGAAGCTGCCACGAGCCTCTCGAACCATCGCGGCAGCGATGTCGTGGACCAGTTCCTTCATCGAGCTGCGAGGCGGCTCGGCCAGCCGCATGCCGCGTCCGGGCAGCTGCACGGCGCATATCTCGATGCGGGACCCCAAGGCGCCTTGCCAGGCCAGAAATCTGCTGGCGCTTCCTCCTGCGTGAGCGAAGGTGTAGAGCCTCAAAGGCGCTCCGGCCATGCCGGGGCGGCGAAAAATCCAGGTGCTTGACATGGCGACAGACGGTGCGGTCAGTAGACCTTGGCGCCGAGCTGTACGCGGCCATCGCTCGGCTGGGCCAGAAGAGGCACGCCGCCAAGGCTCATCGGCAGATGTCCCCGGGTTTCGTCGGCCGGATCGCGCGCCACCACCAGACTCTGGCCGGTTAGCGAGAGGCCGAGCGCGGCCGTGAGCGGCACAACCCAGGTTGCGCCTTCCGCCGACGCACGCACATGCAGGGTCGCCTCGGTTTGCTCGACCACTTGCGCCAGCCGAAGATCGGCTGCGAGCCATTGGTCAAAGGGCCGCTGCGGCTTGGGCGCGTCGGCCGGGGCCGACTCGATGGGCGAGACGGGTGCCAGATCGGTGGCTTGTGATTCCTGGGTATCGCCGGGAATCACGCCGCCATCCGCGTGTGGCACGCCCATCACCAGAATCTCGGACGGTTGGCCGAACATGAAATCGCCATAGGTGGAGAAAGGCGTAATGATGCCGTGATGTCGTGGACGACTTCTGCCCGGCCTTGAACAGCACGCCCTGCTCGGCATCGTAGACACGGATCGGCATCCCGCCGAAGCAAGACCGGGTGTTGAAGTTCGACATCGCGAGATCGACGCCGGCCATGTCGACCATCTCGATCAACTTCTCGAACTCGCTGTTCGGTGCTGCCTGCGATGCCTCCGCGACAAGCGGTACCCCCCTCACCATGGCGTGTCGATTCATGAGGCGGTCGAACGTCGTAGGCTAAGCACCCCGAGCAGCCCAACCTGCGTCGGCTCCATCGGGTCGCTGTACCTCCCTCTCCCTCGAATCGAAAGGATCACAACCATGGCTACTGGCACCGTGCGGTTCCATCGTGTACTTCGCTCCAAGCCCGAGCGGGTCTATCGCGCGTTTCTGGATGGAGACGCAATGGCGAAGTGGTTACCTCCGTATGGCTTCACCTGCAAGGTCCACCACTTGGACGCGAAGGTCGGCGGAACCTACAGGATGTCGTTCACCAACTTCTCCACTGGCAAGGGGCACTCCTTCGGCGGCGAATACCGGGAGTTGGTCCCCTTCGAGCGCATTCACTACGTCGACAAGTTCGACGATCCGAACCTTGCCGGCGAGATGCGCGTGACTGTTTCGTTGAGGCAGGTGTCGTGCGGCACCGAGCTCAATATCGTTCAGGAGGGGATCCCGGAGGTCATTCCGGTCGAGATGTGCTACCTGGGCTGGCAAGAATCCCTCGAGCAGCTGGCCAAGCTCGTGGAACCCGAGATTCCAGACTGACCCTGCGCCGCTTGCCCGGCAGCTCGGCTGCCACGAACTGAATCCGAAGGGGGCGGTCAGCGAGGGTGCCGCGTTCCCTCCGTCCGCGCAGAGCCGAAGGGCCCTCTGACCCACCCTGCCAGAGCTGCGGGGCGCCCGGCAGGAAGAACGTCCACTTCATCAACTTTCCTTGGTTGTTTTTCTGATCCGCAAACATGGGCGCTCGCAAGCCGCACCTCCCCCGAGGGCAAGGGGGCTCGGTGGGAGAGCCGGTTGCTCGGCGCCCGTGGTGACGAGTTGTTCGCGGAAGCCCGGATCGGCTACCGCAGCAGATCGGCCACCGCACGCGCCACCACCTTCGTCGCGCGACGCAAGTCCTCCAGCACCAGGTGCTCGTCGGCCTGCTTTGCTCCGCTTTCGTGCACCGTGTGCGGCCCCGCGCCGTAGAGCACGGCCGGGATGCCCTGCGCGCTGTACAGCCGTGCATCGGTGTAGAGCGGCGTGCCCGTGGCCGGAGCAGCCTCGCCCAGCACTGCTTGCGCATGTCGCTGCAGCGCCTCCACCAAGGGCTGCGTGCCGGGCAACGGCTTGAGCGGATAAGCAAGAAGCAACCGTTGGGTTTCGACACGAATCCCCGGCATGTGGGCCGCCGAGTCCTCGATCACGCGACGGAGATCGGCTTCCACCTGCGCCGGGTCTTCCTCGGGGATCATCCGGCGGTCCAGCTTGAACACCACCTGGCCGGGCACCACGTTGGTATGGGTGCCGCCCTCGATACGCCCCACGTTGAGTGTCGGGTGCGTGATCCCCGGCACCGAGGAATGCCGCTCCCGGTAGCGCTCGTTCTGCGCATACAGCGCGTTGAGGACGTGCACCGCGCCTTGCAATGCATCGATGCCCGTCTCGGGAATCGCGGCGTGCGCCATCTTGCCGTGCACCGCCACCTGCATCTGAAGGCAGCCGTTGTGCGCGGTCACCACCTGGTAGCTGAAGCCCGCAGCAATGACGAGATCGGGCCGCGTGAGCCCGCGCGAGAGTAGCCAGCCGGGGCCCAGCTCGCCGCCGAACTCTTCGTCGTAGGTGAAGTGCAACTCCACGCTGCCGCGCCGCGCGGCGCCCAGCGCCTCGATGGCGCGCAGCGCGAAGGTGTAGGTGGCGAAGTCCGACTTGCTCACCGCCGCAGCACGGCCGTAAAGCTTGCCGTCGACGACTTCGCCACCGTAGGGATCGTGCGTCCAGCCCTCGCCGGGCGGCACCACGTCGCCGTGCGCGTTGAGCGCAAGGATGGGGCCTTCGTCGCCGAAGCGGCGGCGCACGATCAGGTTGGTGATCGACTGCAGGCCCAGCGCCTCCACGTGCTCGCGCGGCACCCCATGCTTCTCGGGGGCATAGCCAAAGCCGGCCAGCAACTCGGCCGTGCGCTCGGCGTGCGGTGCGTTGTTCCCGGGCGGCGTGTCGGTGGGCACGCGCACCAGGGCCTGCAGGAAGGCCACTTCCTCGTCGAAGTGCGCGTCGATCCAGTCGTCCAGATGGCGGTGGCGGTCGGTCATGAAGGGTCCACTTTGATGAACAGCTCGCGGTCCGGCGAGAAGCTCGCATACAGCGGCAACCACGCGCCGCCGAGAGCTCGCGCGTCGGAGCCGATGGTGCCCGGCAGCACCTGCGGCCTGAGCACGCCTTCCCAGCTGTAGCGGTCGAGCGCGTCGCCCACCGCGGGCAGCAGCGCGGCCAGCAGCTCGCGGCTGAAAGAGCCGTCGATGATGACCCCATCCAGGTCAAGCAGGCAGGCTGAGGTATTGATCGAAAACGCGATCGCGGCACCCGCCTCGCGCAGCCAGCGCGCGGTGTGCTCCTGCCACGGTGCCTGCAGGGCGCGCGCATCAAACATCGCCGCCGTGTCCAGCCCCGCGGCGGTGTAGAGCCGTTCCAGGTTGAGCAGCGAGGCCACGCTCAGCAATTGCGGCGGCGTGCCGTTCGCGGCGTCGGCCGGCGCCAGCCCCATCGCGAGCGAGCCGATGGCACCGGCGTTGCCGTGCAGGCCGCTGCGCAGATGGCTGTCGATCACCAGCCCGCCGCCAATGAAGGTGTCGACAAATACGTACAGAAAGCTCTTCACGCTGCGCCCGCGCCCGGCCACCAGCTCGGCCACGCAGGCGGCAGCGGTGTCCTTGAGCAGTTCCACCGGCCAGTCGGTAAGCGCCGCCACCTCGGCCCGCAGCTGCGTGCGCTGCCACTTCTGCGCCACCGAGGCCGGCATGTCCAGCAGCGACTGCCAGCCGCCCAGCGACAACGGTGCCGCGATGCCTACGCCCTGCACGCGGTCGCGCTGCGCTGCGCCCAGCTGCCGGCGCAGCTCCTTCAGGCGCTGGCCGATCTCGGCGCGAAGCACGTCGGGGTCGGGATGCCGGTAGTCCATGGACGAACGCTGGCGCACCGCGCCGGTGAAATCGACCAGCAGCAAATCCATGCTGCGCCGGCCCACCTTGACGCCCACGGCGAACGCGCCGTCGGGGTTGAGCGCCAGCGGCACCGAAGGCTGGCCCACCTTGCCGCGCTGGGGCGCACCCTTCACCAGCAAGTTTTCATCGAGCAGGCGCTTGGTGATCATCGACACCGTCTGCGCGGTGAGGTGCGTGAGCCGCGCCAGCTTCGCCGCGGGCAGCGCGCCATGCAGACGGATGGCCTGCAGCACCACGCGTTCGTTGTATTGGCGCAGGCCGCCTTGGCTGGAGCCACGCGGGCGCAGTTGCCAGGCGGTGTCTTCCGCGCTCGCGGTGTCGATGTCCAAGCGGGTCTCCGGCGGTGAGATGGTGCAGTCAGTGCGCAAGGCACTCGGGCGGGATGTCCTCGGGCCGCATGGCGCCCGTCATCACGGCCACCGTCTCGCTCATGCCGATGGTCTTGGGGTTTACCACCGCGGCACGCTTGCCGAGCCGCGCGATGTGGATGCGGTCGGCCACCTCGAACACGTGCGGCATGTTATGGCTGATCAGCACCACCGGCAGCCCGCGGTCGCGCACGCGGCGGATCAGGTCGAGCACCATGTTGCCTTCCTTTACGCCCAGCGCCGCGGTGGGCTCGTCCATGATCACCAAATTGCCGCGCGAAGGCCGCGCTGCGCGCCACGGCCACGCCCTGGCGCTGGCCGCCCGAGAGCGTTTCCACCGGCTGCGTCATCGAGCGGATGCCGATCTTCAGGTCGCTCATGTGCTTGACGCTTTCGCTCAGCATGCGGGGCTTGTCGAGCAGGCCCAGGAATCGCCCGAAGAAGCCCGGGCGCCGCAGCTCGCGGCCGAGGAACAGGTTCTCGGCGATGGTCATGGCGGGCGCCACGGCCAGCTCCTGATACACGGTTTCGATGCCGGCATGGCGCGCATCGCTCGGGCTTCTGAAGTGCACCAGCCGACCGTCGAGCAGGATCTCGCCTTCGTCGGGGACGATGGCGCCCGAGAGTGCCTTGATGAGCGAGGACTTGCCTGCGCCGTTGTCGCCGATCACGGCCAGGATCTCTCCGGCGCGCAGCTCGAAGTCGGCGCCGTCCAGCGCGGTCACGTGGCCGTAGCGCTTCACCAGGCCGCGGGCCTGCAGCACGAGCGGGGCGGTGTGGATAGGGGCATTCATTAAAGGCTCCTGATTCAGCGAGTGCGGTGCGACAGCTGGTCGGTCGCCACGGCCAGGATCACCAGCACGCCGGTGACCAGGAGCTGATAGATGGACGACACGCCCATCAGCGTGAGCCCATTGCGGAACACGCCCACGATGAGCGCGCCCACCAGCGAGCCGATGATCCAGCCGCACCCGCCGAACAGGCTGGTGCCGCCGAGCACCACCGCCGTGATGGCATCGAGGTTCTCGGTCTGCCCCGCGTTCGGGTCGCCCACGCCGGTGCGCGACACCGACAGCAGCGAGGCGATGCCGTAGAACAGCCCGGCGAGCACGTACACGCCCAGCAGCACGCGGTCGGGCGAGATGCCGGTGAGGCGGGTGGCCTCTCGGTTGTTGCCCACGGCGTACACATGGCGCCCCGCGGCCGTTTCGCGCAGGCCGAACCACACGAGCCCGTACAGCGCGAGCATCAGCACCGTGCCCCACGCCGCCTGCGTGCTGCCCACCACAAAGGTGTCGCCCAGCGTGGTGAGCAGCGGCGGCAGGTCGGTCACGGTCTGCGAGCCCGAATACAGCTGCGTGATGGCAAAGGCGATGTTCATGGTGCCCAGGGTCACGATGAACGCAGGCAGGCGCACCTTGGTGACGAGCAGGCCGTTGGCCAGCCCGAACAGCATGGTCACGCCAAGCCCCGCCGCGATGGCCAGCGCCGGCGGCAGGCCGAGGTCCACCGCGAACTTGCTCATCACGATGCCGCCCAGCGCCATCACCATGCCGCAGCTCAGGTCGATGCCCGCGGTGAGGATGATGAGCGTCTGGCCAATGGCGATCACGCCGACCACCATCACCTGCTGCAGCACCAGCGAGAGATTGGCACCGGTGAGGAACCGGTCGCTTTGCGTGGCGAAGAAGGCGCATGCCGCCAGCAAGGCCAGCAACGGGCCCAGCATCGCGAGGGGGAGATGAACGCGCGGCATATGCCAGACCGCTCGCGCCTCAGGCAGGTGTGCCGTGTGCGGGTGTACCAGGCGGGCTTTCATCACTTCTTCCCCCAGCACAGTTCGGTGCCCACCTGCGTGTCCTTGCTCGGCACGCCAGCCATCGGCTTGTTCGCGATCAGCGTCACGCCGGTGTCGGTGTAGCCGCTCGGCTTCTTGCCGCTCTTGGCGTATTCGACGCCGGCTTCCACGCCCATGGCCGCCATGCGCAGCGGGTATTGCTGTGAGGTGGCTGCGATGCGGCCGGCTGCCACGTCGCGCACGCCCTGGCAGCCGCCGTCCACCGAGACCACGACCACGCCCTGGTCCTTGCCGGCGGTCTTGAGCGCCTTGTGCGCGCCCGCGGCGGCCGGCTCGTTGATCGTGTAGACGATGTTGATGTCGCCGCTCTTCTGCAGGCAGTTCTCCATCGCCGTCTGGCCCTTGGCCTGGTCGCCGTAGCTGTCGGCCATGCACACCACTTCGGCGGGGCGGCCGAGTTCGTTGCTCTTGGCATCGGGCGCCGGCAGGCCGAAGCCCTTGAGGAAGCCGTTGTGGCGCTGCGCGCCGACCGGGTGGCCGGGGAAGAGGTCAAGCATGGCGATCTTCGCCGTCTTGCCGCCGGACGAGGCCGTGACGGCGGCGCGGGCGTACTGCCCCACCAGCACGCCGGCCTGGTAGTTGTCGGTGGCGAAGAGCGCATCGGTGGCGTTGGCCGGGTCGGTGGGGCTGTCGAGCGCGATCACCAGCACGCCCTTGGCGCGCGCCTTCTGGATGGCCGGGACGATGGCCTTGGAGTCGCTGGGCGTGATGAGAATCGTCTTGGCGCCGCCGGCGATCATGTTTTCCATCGCAGTCACCTGGCCGGCGTTGTCGCCATCGGTCTTGCCGGCCCCCGTGAGCACCCGGGCACCCTTGGCTTGAGCGGCCTAGGGCGCCTCCTTCATCTTCACGAAGAAGGGGTTGGTCTCGGTCTTGGTGATGACACCGATCACCGGTGCGTCTGCCGCGAAGACGCCACCGCTGGCGGCGGCGAGCACAGCGGCAAGGGGGATGAGGGAGCACTTCGGCATGGCATGTCTCCTGGCGGGATGAGGCGGTTTGCGAACCAGATGTGATTCATTCTCGGCAACGGAGATTAATAAATCAAACTGAATGATTAATGGTTTTCCCGATGGCGCAGGGGCCCGGCTGGCGAGCATGCTTGGCCTCGCTCGATAGGAGAAAACCATGTTCGTGGTGTGTGGAGAGGCGCTGATGGACGTGTTCGGCAACGGCGACACGCCCACCGGCATGGCGCTCGATGCGCGCGTCGGCGGCTCGCCGCTGAATGTGGCCGTGGGCTTGGCGCGGCTGGATCAAACGGTGTCGTTCTTCGGCGGCATCTCCACCGGGTTCGTCGGCGACCGCCTGATGCGCGCCCTGCGCGACGAGGGCGTCGGCACATCCACAGTGCTGCGACTGGATGCCCCCACCACCTTGGGCCTGGTGGGGCTCGATTCGCAGGGCGTCGCTTCGTACGCCTTCTATGGCGAGGGCTGTGCGGACCGGCAGGTGCCCCTGTCGGCGCTGTCGCGGGTGAGTGCCGACGCGCGGGCCTTTCACTTCGGCTCATACACCATGGTCGTCGAGCCCGTGGCGCAGACGCTGCGCGCGCTGGTCGAGCGCGAGCGGCACCGTGCGCTCATCGCCTACGACCCGAACATCCGGCTCAACGTGGAGCCCGACCTCGCGCGCTGGCGCGACGTGCTGCACTGGATGACCCCGCGTGCCGGGCTCATCAAGGTGAGCGAGGAAGACTTGTCGCTGCTCGCGCCTGGCGCGGTGGCACACGAGCTGGCGACCCAGTGGCTAGCCCAAGGCGTCGCCCTGGTGGTGGTCACGCGCGGCGGAGAAGGCGTGTGGGCTTGCACCGCGCGGCACGAGGTGGAAGTGCCGGCGGTCGCCACGACGCTGGTCGACACGGTAGGTGCCGGCGACACCTTCCAGGCCGCGCTGCTCACCTGGCTGGCCGAGCACAATGCGATGTCGTCAAGCGCCCTGGGCGAGCTGAGCGCGGCGCAGCTCGGCGCCGCATTGCGTTTTGCCGCGCGCGCGGCGGCGATCACCTGCTCGCGGCGTGGTGCGGACCTGCCCCGCCGCGACGAGTTGTAGGCGTGTTCCAGCGCGTTCCCTTCAACGACCCCATTGCGCCCGCGGACTCACCCCCACCGCGGCACAAATCGCGTGAAATGGACCGCCAAGAAGATCGCATGGCGTGAGGGGTCTGGAATGAAGATCGCCGTCATCAATTTCTCCGGCAACACGGGCAAGAGCATGCTCACCAAGAACATGCTCGTGCCGCTTCTGATTGGCGCCAAGCGCATCTCCGTGGAGGATCTCAACGACCCCGGCGGGCGTTCCGACGCCACACTCGCGGCGAACATGTTCCCGACGCTGGCCGCCGAGTTGAACGCCTTCGAGGACGACAAGCACTTCGTGCTGGACATCGGCGCGTCCAGCGCCAAGGAAATGATCGGTCACTTCACCCGGCTGGCAACCACCCGCTCGGACATCGACGTGTGGATCGTGCCGGTGACGCCGGTGTCCAAGCAGTGCGCCGACACGGTGAACACCGTGCGCCGCCTGATCGAGATCGGCGTGGACGCGACGCGCATCGTGGTGGTGCCGAACAACATCACCGACCTGAGCCAGTTCGAGCTCGACTTCACGCGCCTCGGCGTGGCCGCCACCGAGCTGGGCTTCAGGTTGTGCGACCACGGCGTGCCGCACAGCAAGATCTATGACATGACCCGCAGCGCCGACGAGTCGCTGTTCGATCTGGCCAACGACACCACCGACTACCGCCACCGGCCGCGCGGGCGCAACGAGAACGCTCAGGAGATCGGGCGCCGCATCGTGGTGAGAGACATGGCACGCGACGCCTGCATCCATCTGCGCTCGGTGTTCGACGCGGCCGTCATGGGCTGCGCGTCGGGCGAGGTCGAGGCGCGTTGAGCGGGCGCGCGGATTGCCCATGTTCAACCATGGGCACGCCGTCTACTGCCGCGTGCTGGACATCACAGGAGCCTCGCATGCCTGCCACCGACACCCTCACCGACGGCCAACTCATCGACCTGCCGCCCGAGGCCGGCGACGTCAATGCGCCGCGCTTCGATCCGCGCGACGAATGGCTGCGCGACGCGCCGCCCGAGGCCCAGAAAACGGCCATGTGGCGCTGGTTCGCGACCCGCTACGAAAGCCCATCAGAGCCCGAGAGCGCACTGCCGCACGACGGCGAAGGCCGGCGCGTGATGGGCGAGGGCGAGGGTCCGTTCCAGGCGGGCGCGGTACTGCACGAACGCTTCGACCGGTTCGTCCCCGCGCCTGTGATCGACGAGCTGGTGCAGCGCCTGGAGCAACAAGCCGGCAGCGAATGGGCCCGACGCGGGCCGGACGAATTCGGCGGCTGATTCGTGACAGGTGACCGGGGCGCCGCACGCGGCGCGCGCTTGCGTGAGAAATGGCCCGTCATCGGACCTCTGTTGGTGCGTTCAACGCGCGACTGCCCCACCAGAATCCGGGGTGTATGCGCAACGCGAGGTCCATGTGAACTCCCAAGCCCACGACCTGTCCCGCAGCCTGATGCCGGCGCAATTGCTGCCCATATCCGATTTCATCGCGCCACCCCGGGCCAGGCACGCGCGTGACGAGCAGGAACTGCCCGAGCTCATCATGCGGATCAACGCGGGAAGCCTCGCTTATCTGCGCGTGCCCGCCAGCCTGGTCTACCGCCTCGCCGGGCTCAGCCGGCGTTGGTCACCGGACTTGCAGACGTTCGTGGCGCAGGCGCTGCGCCACACCGGCAACGTCGACAACTTCCTCGTGCAGGCGGCGGCGGTGGACCACCACGCCGGCCCGCACGGCCTGCTGGAAACCAGCATCGCAGCGGCCGAGTTGGTGCTCGATCCCCGCCACGATGCACGCAGCCTGCAGCCGCTGCCCGACGACATCGACGACATGGAGCAGGTGTGCTCGGTCGCCGCCTTCCTGTTCGACCTGGGCAAGGTCTACGAGTCGCTGCCGGGCGCCGACCTGCGACGTTCCGGGGCTGCGACGCTGCGCCCGTACTCCGACCTGTCTCGCTGCTGGCGCTCAAGCTGGAAGGCACTGGCCAACCGCAACCCCGTGCTCGCGGCCTGGCTGCACTACCTCGGACGCCCGGCGGCCAGCAAGGCCGCGCCCGTGGAAATTGCCCGGCGCCTCACCCGCAACGCCGTGAAGGCGGCTTGGCGCACGCCGAGCACCCTGCGGCTCGTGTAAGGCCACTAGCGGCCGGGCGCACCCGGCCGCCAGCCAATGCCTCAGGCGCGAGCGCGCGCCACCGCGTCGACCACCGTCAGCGCGGTCATGTTCACCACGCGACGCACCGTCGCCGATGGCGTGAGGATGTGCACCGGCGCCTTCGCGCCCAGCAGGACAGGCCCCACGGTCACACCCTGGCCGCCCGTCATCTTCAGCACGTTGAACAGGATGTTCGCGGCGTCGAGGTTGGGCAGGATCAGCACGTTCGCTGAGCCGGTGAGCGAGGAGCCCGGCAGGAACTGCTGGCGAACCTCTTCCGACAGCGCGGCATCGCCTTGCAGCTCGCCGTCAGCCTCGACATCGGGCCTGCGCTTGACGAACATGTCGCGCGCGGCGCGCATCTTGAGCGCCGAGGCGCGCTTGCTGCTGCCGTACATCGAGTGCGAGAGGAAGGCCACCTTCGGCGTCATGCCGAAGCGGCGCACTTCGTCGGCGGCGAGCGAGGCGATTTCGGCCAGCTGCTCGGCGGTGGGGTCTTCGTTGACGAAGGTGTCGGCGATGAAGAGCGTGTGCTTGTCCAGCATGAGCGCGTTCACCGCGGCGTAGGTGGCGGCACCCTCGCGCAGGCCAATGACCTCGCGCACATGCTCGAAGTGCCCGTCGAAGCGCCCCACCAAGCCGCACAGCATGCCGTCGGCATCGCCCAGGTGAACCATCATCGCGCCGATGGTGGTGTTCGAGCGGCGCAGGGTCGCCTTGGCCATCTCGGGCGTGACGCCCTCGCGCGCGTTCAGGCGGTGGTAGGCCTCCCAGTACTGGCGGAAGCGCGCATCGTCCTCGGGGTTCACCAGCTCGAAATCTCGGCCCGCCTCCAGGCGCAGCCCGGCACGCTCGATGCGTGCAGCGATCACCGCCGGCCGGCCGATCAGCACCGGCCTCACCAGCCCCTCATCCAGCGCGATTTGCACGGCGCGCAGCACACGCTCGTCTTCGCCCTCGGCATACACCACACGCTTGGGCGCCTCACGCGCGGCCTGGAACACCGGCCGCATGAACATGCCGGTGTGCGTGACGAAGCGGGTGAGCGACTGGCGGTAGGCTTCCAGGTCGGCGATGGGCCGCGTCGCCACGCCGGAAGCCTCGGCGGCCTTGGCCACCGCTGGCGCGATGCGCAGGATCAGGCGCGAATCGAAAGGCGTGGGAATGAGGTAGTCGGAGCCGAAGCGCAGCTCGCGTCCCGCGTAGGCGGTGGCCACCTCGGCGCTGATCTCGGCCTTGGCCAGGTTGGCGATCTCGTGCACGCAGGCGATCTTCATCGCCTCGGTGATGCGCGTCGCACCGCAGTCCAGCGCGCCGCGGAAGATGTACGGGAAGCACAGGACGTTGTTGACCTGGTTCGGGTAGTCCGAGCGGCCCGTGGCGATGATGCAGTCGGGCCGCACCTGCTTGGCCAGCTCCGGCCGGATCTCCGGCTCGGGGTTGGCCAGCGCCAGGATGATGGGCTTGTCGGCCATGGTCTTGACCATGTCGGCCGACACCGCGCCCGCGGCCGAGCAGCCCAGCAGCACGTCGGCGCCGACCATCACATCGGCCAGCGTGCGCGCGGAGGTGTTCTGTTGATAGCGCTTCTTGGATTCGTCGAGCCGGTCTTCGCGGCGGTCGTGGATGACGCCCTTGGAGTCGCACACGAACACGTTCTCGCGCCGCACGCCCAGCTCCACCATGAGGTCCAGGCAGGCAATGGCCGCGGCACCGGCGCCCGAGACGGCCAGCTTCACGTCGCCGATCTTCTTGCCCACCAGTTCGAGGCCGTTGATCAGCGCGGCGGTCGAGATGATGGCGGTGCCGTGCTGGTCATCGTGGAACACGGGAATGTTCATGCGCTCGCGCAGCTTGCGCTCGATGTAGAAGCACTCCGGCGCCTTGATGTCCTCGAGATTCACGCCGCCCAGCGTGGGCTCCAGCGAGGCGATGATGTCTACCAGCTTGTCGGGGTCGCGCTCGGCCAGTTCGATGTCGAACACGTCGATGCCAGCGAACTTCTGGAACAGGCAGCCCTTGCCTTCCATCACCGGCTTGCCGGCCAGCGGGCCGATGTC
>CBFHAS010000041.1:0-30749 GCA_965653625.1 uncultured Burkholderiaceae bacterium
GGCCCGGCCTTTCCTCGAGAGCATTTCTGAATACACGACATACCCCTCCGTTCGGGCTGAAGCCTGTCGAAGCCAGCGCGCACCTCGATGCAGGCACTTCGACTTGCCTTTAGTCGTGAGCTTGTCGAGGATCAGTGCCAACGGATCGAGAGTAAGGGCCGTCACTCGACGCGCGCGGTTCACGGCGCCGACAGCTCCGGCTCGCCGCAGCCGGCGGCGACGCTGTGGCGCGCCTCGTCGCGCAGCTACACCGCGTTCTGCCAGTCCGGCGCCGTGGCCTGCAAAGGCTCGTGCACCTGCAGCCGCACAGGATGGCGGCGCGGCCACCAGGAACCTTCGCGCAGCACGGAGCGCGTGCCGCGCAGGCTCAGCGGCAGCAGCGAGGCACCGCTCTCGGCGCTGACGATGAAGGCGCCCATGTGGAAAGGCGCGAGGCCGGGCGAGCGCGTGAGCGCGCCTTCGGGAAAAACAGCAGCGATCCGCCTTCGCGCACGTCGGCGACGAGCCGGCGCGCGTCGGCCACGCCCTGCGACGCGTCGTCGCGCGTGACGAAGCGCGTGCCCACGCGTTCGAGCAGCCAGCCCAGCACGGGGTTGCGGCGCAGCTCGCCCTTGGCGACGAAGCACACCTGCGCCGGCAGCTCGGCCGTGAGCAGCAGCCAGTCGACATAGCTCGCCTGGTTGCACACCAGCACCGGCGCCCCGCCCTGCTGCAGGCGCTGCGTGCCGTCCACCTGCAATGGCAGCGTCGATGCGCGCACGACAAAGCGCGCCGTCGCCTCGAGGGCGTCGTCCAGCGCCGGCGCCGCCGCACCGCCGCGCAATTCCTGCAGCATCGCGGCAACGATCGCTAGCACGCGGGAGCGGCCCGGCCTCGCGGCATGCCGCTTGCTCAGACCGGTTCGCCGCGATGAAGAAGTTTCCGTTGCAGTGGACCTGGCGGGCTGCATGTCTGCTGGCCTTGTGCGTGGCCGTCCTGGCCGCATGCCGTTCGCTGCCAACTGTTTCGCCGGACATGGCGCCGGCGCCGGCCAGGCCTCGTATCGAGGGCCCCCTGGGGGCCCTGCCGCCGCAGCGCGCCCGCGCCATCCTGAACGCACTGAAGCAGCGCGCTCCTGACACGGGCATCTTTGACCGCCATCTCGTTCTGGAGGAAGCGCTCGCGGGACGGCCGCTCGTGACCGGCAACCGGGTCACGCTGCTGCAGGACGGAGACGCCACCTATGAAGACATGTTCACCGCGATCCGCGCGGCGCGGCACCATATTCACTTGGAGACGTACATCTTCGACGGCGACGAGGTTGGCCGGCGCTTCTCCGATGCCCTCATCGCCAAGCGGCGCGAAGGTATCGCGGTGGCGGTGATTTACGACTCGGTCGGCGCGCTAGGCACGCCCGACAGCTTCTTCCAGTCGCTGCGCAACGCGGGCGTGCAGTTGGTGGAGTTCAATCCCGTCAACCCGCTAACCGCCCGAACGGGCTGGAACCTCAATGAGCGCGACCACCGAAAGCTCCTGGTGGTCGACGGCAGCGTGGCCTTCCTGGGCGGCATCAACATCAGCAGCGTGTACTCGGGCAGTTCGCCGAAATCGCAGTCACGCCGGGGCAAGGCGCTGCCCTGGCGGGACACGCACGTGCGCATAGAAGGCCCTGTGGTCGCGGACTTTCAGACCTTGTTCCTGAGGGCCTGGGACAGGCAGAAAGGCCCGCCGCTCCACGCGAGCAACCCCTTCCCGGCCCTGCAACCACGCGGCAAGGACGTAGTGCGTGCCGTCGACGGCACACCAGACGAGCCATTCAGTGCGATCTACGCCACGCTTGTCTCCGCCATCGACAGCGCGGAGACGGACATCCTCATGACCAACGCCTACTTCGCGCCTGACCCCCAACTGCGCGCAGCTCTCAAGGACGCCGTGCGACGCGGCGTGGCGGTGAAGATCATCCTGCCCAGCGTGACCGACTCCGGCCTGATATTCCATGCCGGCCGTTCGTACTACAGCGAGTTGCTGCGCGCCGGCATCCGCATCCACGAGCGCCGCGATGTGCTGCTGCATTCCAAGACCGTGGTGATCGACGGCGTGTGGTCCACCGTTGGCTCGACCAATCTCGACTGGCGCAGCTTCCTGCACAACTACGAACTGAACGCCGTGGTGCTGGGCGCCGATTACGGCGCCCAGATGCGCGCGGCATTCGAGCGCGATCTAGCGGGATCGACGGAGATCACCCTGGCGCAGTGGAATCGGCGGCCGCTTGGTGCCCGGATCAAGCAGGGCTTGGCGCGGTTGTGGGAGTACTGGCTGTAACGCACGCCGACGCGCGATCAGCAGACAACCAGCAATTGGTCACGCGCCTTCATCTCCGCACGGAACCGTGCGGGCATCCGGTGGTCCGAGCCGCATGCCGATTGCCGCCACAACTTCCTCACGCCGCCGCAGGCCCTGGCGCGGCATCGTCGCCGTCCTGGCAACCTGCGCATTCACCGCAAGCTTGGCGGCCACACCGCAGGCCGATGCACTGCGCGAGCGCCATGCAGCGCTCGCGGCCGAACTGGCGGACAACGCCTTCAGGCGCCCCCTGCATCTCGTGTCCGCCGAGCACGATGGCGAGGTGCAAGGCGAGGTGTTCGCAGTGGTCGACCACGACTTCGGCACCATCCGCTCGAAGCTTCAGACGCGTCAGCCGTGGTGCGACATCCTGATCCTGCATCCGAACGTAAAGCAGTGCCTCGCTGAGCCAGCCCGGCGGACGCTAGCGGTACGCGTGGGCCGGAAATTGAGCCAGGCGGCGTCCGACGCGCACCGCATCGAGTTCGACCTCCGCGTCGAGGCGGCCGAACCCGACTATCTGCAGGTCCGCATGGGCGCCGAGGCCGGGCCGCTGGGCACGCGTGACTACCGCATCGTGCTGGAGGCCACGCCGGTCGACGCGCGGCGCTCCTTCCTGCACATGTCGTATTCCTACGGCTACGGCTTCGCGGCGCGCATGGCCATGCACGCCAACCTGAGCACGGCGGGCAGCGGCAAGGTGGGGTTCACCGCAGTGAGCCACCGACCCGACGGCTCACCGGTGCTGGTAGACAACATGCGCGGCGCGGTGGAGCGCAACACCATGCGCTACTACCTGGCGATCGATACCTATCTCAATTCGCTGGTCGCGCCGGGTGACGAACAAGTGGAGCGGCGTCTGCAGCAATGGTTCGCTGCCACCGAGCGTTACCCGCGACAACTGCGCGAGATGGACCGGGAGGAGTATCTGTCCATCAAGCGCATGGAAATCCAAAGGCAGCGAGCCGACATGCGCGCAGCCGGCCCCCCGACAATGGCATTCCGGTAGCCTGTTATGCCGCTCAATGCAGCGGTACCCCCGTCTTGGACTGGAGTTCCTCGCGGGTGACACCCGGGGCCAATTCCACGACTTTTAGGCCCTGCGCCGCAACGTCCATCACCGCGAGGTCGGTGATGATGCGGTTGACCACGCCGACGCCGGTGAGCGGCAGCGTGCACTTGGGCAGGATCTTGAGATCAGTCGTGCCGTCTTTCTTGCGCGCCACGTGCTCCATGACCACGATCACGCGCGGCACGCCGGCTACCAAGTCCATGGCGCCGCCCATGCCCTTGACCATCTTGCCGGGGATCATCCAGTTCGCGAGGTCGCCCTTCTCGCTCACCTGCATGGCGCCCAGGATGCTCAGATTGATCTTGCCGCCGCGGATCATCGCGAAACTATCGTGCGAGCCGAAGATGCTGGAGCCGGGGATGGTGGTCACTGTCTGCTTGCCGGCATTGATGAGATCTGCGTCGACCTCATCTTCTGTGGGAAAGGGGCCGATGCCCAGCATGCCGTTTTCGCTTTGCAGCCACACCTCGATGTTCTTGGGCACGAAGTTGGCCACCAGCGTGGGAATGCCGATGCCGAGGTTCACGTAGTAGCCGTCCTTCAGCTCGGACGCGGCCTTGGCGGCCATCTGCTCTTGGGTCCAGGGCATGTTGTCTCCTTCAGGCGGCGGGCCGGGTGGTGCGCTTCTCGATGCGCTTTTCGGGCTGGGGGTTCACCACGATGCGGTGCACGTAGATGCCGGGCAGATGCACATCGTCGGGGTCGATGTCGCCGACCTCCACGAGTTGCTCCACCTCAACCACGGTGATCTTGCCGGCCATTGCGGCCGCGGGGTTGAAGTTGCGAGCGGTGCGGCGGAATCGCAGGTTGCCGCTCTTGTCGGCGATGTGTGCCTTGACCAGCGCCACCTCGGGGTTCAGCGCACGCTCCATCACGTAGACGTGGCCGTCGAACTCGCGTGTTTGCTTGCCTTCGGCCACCAGGGTACCCACGCCCGTGCGCGTGAAGAAGGCCGGGATGCCGGCCCCGCCGGCGCGCAGCTTTTCGGCCAGCGTGCCTTGGGGCGTGAATTCGAGCTCCAGTTCGCCGGCCAGGTACTGGCGCTCGAACTCCTTGTTCTCGCCCACATAGCTGGAGATCATCTTGCGGATCTGTCGTGTCTGCAGCAGCAGGCCGAGCCCGAAGTCATCGACGCCAGCGTTGTTGGAAATGACCGTCAGGTCTTTCACACCGCTGTCGCGCAGTGCCACGATGAGCGCCTCCGGAATGCCGCACAGGCCGAAGCCTCCCACCGCGAGCAATTGGCGGTCCCTGACGATGCCATCGAGCGCGGCTTTCGCGCTCGGAAAAACTTTGTTCATTCGCTGTCTCCAGAGCTGAACTTCATGGGCGCGAAGCCTACTACGTAACGTATTACGTATGGGGTACGTAGAATCGCCTAAGGGGACGCCTTCATGCCGACGATGCCGACCGAAAGCCCCAGCGACCTCGATTACCGCACAGCGTTCGACCTCGCGCCCATCGGGCTGGTGATTTCCCGCAACCGCCTGATGGTCGACTGCAACCAGCAGCTGCTCGAGATGTTCGGCGCCGTACGCGAGCAGCTGATCGGCCGCTCGTTCGAACTGCTGTACCCCACGCACGATGAGTTCGAGCGCACCGGGGCGCGCATCGTTGCGAGCCTCAATGCGCGCGGCTGGTACGCCGATGAGCGCGTAATGAAGCGCACCGGCGGGCCACACCGCGCAGAGCTGTTCTGGTGCCATGTCTCCGGTCGGGCGCTGGACCCCAGGCACCCGCATGCGGCGGGGATCTGGAGCTTCGAAGACCTGTCGGCGCGCCGCAAGGTGAAGGCCGACCTCACACCGCGAGAGCGCGAGATCGCGGCCCTGCTGATCGACGGCCTCACCAGCAAGCAGATTGGCCGCAAGCTCGCCATCAGTCCGCGAACTGTGGATGTGTACCGCGCACGGCTGATGAAGAAGTACGACGCCTCCACCACCCCGCTGCTGGTGCAGAAACTCCTAAGCGCGTAGGCCGGCATTCGACACTGGAGACAACACGGACGCCTCGTAAGATCGCCCATTCGCCAGCGATCGGTACTGCGCATGAAAGTCATCACCGTGTCGTCGTGGGACGACTTCGTCCGGCAGACCGACACACTCGACGGCTGGGCTTTCCGTGGCCAGCGAGAGGCCAACTGGGACATGGTGAGCGCACTGGCTCGCTATCTGTCGCTGTACTGCCCCGACCGCTCTGAATGGAGAGCCCGCGAAGAGCGCGCCATTCGCATCTTTCGGCGCAAGGCCCACATCTACCTGCGAGAAGGCGGCATGCTGACGGACAGCCTGCGCTGCCTGGCGATCATGCAGCACCACGGCGCGCCGACCCGCCTGCTCGACTTCACCAAGTCACCCTACGTCGCTGCCTTGTTCGCCCTGGACCGTGCGACTCAGGATTCCGCGCTGTTTGCGCTCAACACCCCGGCTCTCTGGCGCGCGGCACCGGCCTTCGACCCCAGCCTGACCCGGGAGCAGATCGACCCGCGACTGCCTGGCAATTTCGAGCGTTACTTCGCAGCCAATGCGCACCCTGTGCTGTGGTTCGGGGAACCCGACGACATGGACCGGCGCCTGGTGGCCCAGTCAGGCCTCTTCGTGCTGCCCGGGCTGCTCGACATGAGCCTGCGGGAGATTTTGAGCCGCTACGATCCCGCCGAAACCATGTGCTGCAAGATCGTCTTGCCGCTGCACCTGCGAGAGCGCGCCATGCATGCGCTCTATCGCATGAACATCACCCACGCCACCCTGTTCCCCGATCTCGACGGACTGGCTCGCTCGATGGCGTATGAACTGGAGGTGTCGTGGCCCGGGTCGGTGGATGACGTCTCTCTTCGCACGAATTGCTCGCTGGCGTAGAGCGTCTCTTGGGCCAGGGGTGCGAATCCCTCGGGGACCCGCCGGTGCCTGCCGGCCGAAAAGATTTTCTCAGGTGTCAGGGTCCAACGCACCCAGACGCACCGGCTGCGTCAGACGCTCCGGCACGAGCACAGCCTCCATCTCTTCGCGACTCATGATGCCCAGTGCCTCGGCCGTCTCGGCGATGGTTTTCTTCATGGCGATCGCCGTCTTCGCAATCAGCGCCGCCTTCTCGTAGCCGATCAGCGGATTCAGGGCCGTGACCAGCGTCACCGATTCGGCCACGCGCGCGGCCAGCAGTTCTTTATTCGCGCGAATGCCATTGACGCAATTCACACGCAGCGTGTCGCAAGCGCGGGTCAGGTGCAACACGCTTTCATGCGCCGACCAGGCGATGATCGGCTCGAAGGCATTGAGCTGCAGCTGACCCGCCTCGGCCGCCATGGTGATCGTCACGTCGTTTCCGATCACCTTGAACGCCACCTGATTGACGACCTCCGGGATGACGGGATTGACCTTGCCCGGCATGATGGAGGAGCCGGCCTGCCGCGGCGGAAGCAGGATGTCGCCGAAACCTGCCTGCGGCCCGGAAGACAGCAGCCGCAGATCGTGGCAGGTCTTGGAAAGCTTGCATGCCACGCGCTTGAGCACGCCAGACAACTGCACGAAGGCGCCGGCGTCCTGCGTTGCTTCGACTAGATTGGCTGCCCGCACCAGAGGCACACCGCTCACCTGGGCCAGGATGGCGACCACGCGTTCGGCATAGCCCAGCGGCGCATTGATTCCGGTGCCCACCGCCGTCGCGCCGAGGTTCACTTCGGTAAGCAACGCACGCGCCTCCGCCAGTCGCGCCTCGTCTTCGCCGAGCATGATGGCATAGGCGCCAAACTCCTGGCCCAGCGTCATTGGCACGGCATCTTGCAGCTGGGTGCGACCGATCTTCAGCACGTCGGCGAACTCGGCCGCCTTTCGTTCGAACGCCTGGCGCAACGCGGCCATGGCCTCCAGGAGGCCGGCGATGCCGAACCATGCTGCGACACGCAGCGCGGTCGGGTAGACATCGTTCGTGCTCTGCGACGCGTTGACGTGATCGTTGGGATGCAGCCGCTCGTAGCGGCCGCGCGGCTCCCCCATCAATTCGAGCGCGCGATTGGCGATGACCTCGTTGGCATTCATGTTGGTCGAGGTCCCGGCGCCGCCCTGGATCACGTCCACCACGAATTGCTCGTGAAGCTTGCCGGCGAACAGCTCGTCGCATGCTCTCTCGATGAACTGCGCGCGCTCTGCATCCAGAACGCCGAACTCGACATTGGCCCGAGCGGCCGCCTTCTTCACGACGGCCAGCGCGCGAATGAGTTCAGGCATGCACGACAGCGTTTGCCCGGAGATCGGAAAATTCTCCACGGCGCGGGCGGTGTGCACGCCCCAGTAGGCATCTGCAGGGATGTCGCGGGTGCCAAGGAAGTCGCTCTCGTGGCGATGGGATCGCTGATTCATTGAGGCCCCTCAGGCTGTTCGCGGTGCGATTCATTCTACGGAGCCACACTCTTCAGCCGCCCCGCTTCGCTGGACGATGTCGCGTGAGTCCGCGGAAAATGAACTGGTGGCGGCACATCGCAGTGCACCATCTGCTGCCGCCCCCAGTTGACCTACGAGCGCGCGATCCCCAACTCGCCGTACAGGCGCTCCACCATTGCGCGCAGCGTCCTCAGTTCCTCCTGCAGGATCGCCTGCTGCGCCTTCAGCGCGGCCACCTCAGAGGCGGCAACGAAATCTTCCTGTGACACAGAAACGGCAGCGACAGGGAGGGCAGCCATGTCCACCGGTCCCGACAGCAGGTGTGCCCAGCGCGACTCGCGCGAGCCGGGTGCGCGGGGTAGCTTCACCACCAGCGGGCCGCCCTTGTCTGCCGAGCGCTCGGCCAACTCGGTCAGGAAGCCTTCCACCGAAGATACGTCGGCGAAACGATGCAGCCGGTCAGTGTTGGCTCGCAACTCGGCACTGGTCTGCGGCCCC
The DNA here is from genome assembly GCA_965653625.1 of uncultured Burkholderiaceae bacterium. GTDB lineage: Bacteria > Pseudomonadota > Gammaproteobacteria > Burkholderiales > Burkholderiaceae_C > Albitalea. The sequence goes on from CBFHAS010000041.1 coordinate 8,269, forward strand.
CGCAGCACCAGCGCGGCGAGCAGCGCCACCGATTGCGAGGGCAGCGCCAGGACGCGACCCATGTTGTGCTCATAGCGGGCCACGCGCGAACCGCTGCTCTCGAACGCGAGGCTCAGCGACTTGAGCGCATCCACGGCCACCTGGACCTCGGCCTCGGTGGCGCTGATGACCGGATCACGCGCGCTCTTCTGGTTGCAGCCGGCCACCAGCGAGTTGAGCGACAGCGGATAGCTGTCGGGCACGGTGTGCGCCTTCTCCACCAGCACGGCGAGCGTGCGCGCCTCCAGGAAGGACAGCGGCCTCACACCCCGAAACCGTCGTCAACCTGGATCACCGCACCGTTGACGAAGTGGCTCTCGTTGGCCACCAGCATCATCAGCACCGAATCCAGATCCTGCGGCTGGCCCACCCGCTTGCGCGGCAGCATGTCGACCAAACGTTTGCCCTGCTCGGTTTCCCAATAGTGGTGATTGACCTCGGTATCCACATAGCCGGGGCAGATGCAGTTCACGTTGATGCCGAAGCGCCCCCACTCCAGTGCCATGGCACGGGTCATGTGGACGACCGCGGCCTTGCTCATGGAGTACACGCCAATCTGGCTCAGCACGCGCAGGCCAGCCATGGAGGCGATGTTGACGATGCGCCCGCCTGTGAAGGTACCGGGCGCCGAGCCCTTGGCGCGAGCCAGCATGCGCTTGCCCACCTCCTGCGCCACGAAGAAGGAGCCCCGGGTGTTGGTGTTGAAGACGTAGTCATAGTCTTCCTCGCTCACGTCGGTGAGCTTTTGCGTGGTGCTCACGCCCGAGTTGTTGATGAGGATGTCGATGGTGCCGAACTCGGTTTCCGCGTGGGCCACGGCGGCACGGATGCCGTGCACGTCGGTCACGTCGACGGTCACCACGTGGGCGTCGCCGCCGGTGGATTCGATCTCGGCGCGCAGCGTCTTCAGCCGCTCGACACGACGGCCTGCGAGCACGACGCCGCACCCTGCCTTGGCCAGCGTTTTTGCGAACTGCATGCCCAGGCCGCTCGACGCACCGGTGACCAGCGCGACACGGCCGGACAGATCGATGCAATAACTCATGTAGCTCTCCTCGTTCCTGACTGCGTTGACGATAGCACGCCACTTCGGCCCGACGATGCCATGCCAACGCCCCGCGAAAGGGGCGTCGAGTGCCATGTGAACTGCATCTCATCGCACGGAAAAGAACGGTCGTTCTTTTCCTGTGAACCGGCCCCTAGAATGCCCGCCAGTCCAAGCGCCAAGGAACGCCATGACACCGCAGGAAATGCTCGAACGATACGGCCCGCGCGAAGCGATGGAGTACGACGTGCTCGTGGTCGGCGCCGGTCCCGGCGGGTTGTCGGCGGCCATCCGCATCAAGCAGCTTGCCGCCGAGCAGGGCAAGGAGGTGTCGGTGGTCGTGCTCGAGAAGGGGTCCGAGCCCGGCGCGCACATTCTCTCCGGCGCCGTGATGGACCCGCGCGCGCTCACCGAGCTCATCCCCGACTGGAAAGACAAAGGCGCGCCGCTCCACCAGCCCGTCACGGCCGATGACGTGCTGTTCCTGTCCGAGAAAGGCGCCTGGCGCACGCCCGACTGGCTGGTGCCCGAGCCCCTGCACAACGAGGGCAATTACGTCGTCAGCCTGGGCAATGTGGTGCGCTGGATGGCACAGCAGGCCGAGGCGCTGGGCGTCGAGATCTTCCCCGGCTTCCCAGCCGCCGAAGTGCTCTACCAGGACGATGGTTCGGTGAAGGGCGTGGCCACCGGGAACATGGGCGTGGGGCGCGACGGCGAGCCCACGGAAAGCTTCCAGCTCGGCATGGAACTGCACGCCAAGTACACCCTCTTCGCCGAGGGTGCGCGAGGGCATCTGGGCAAGCAGCTCATCGCCAAGTACAAGCTCGACGAAGGCCGTGACCCGCCGAGTTGGTCAATCGGGGTCAAAGAGCTTTGGGAGATCGACCCCTCGAAGGCCACGCCCGGGCTGGTGGTGCACACCGCCGGCTGGCCGGTCGATCCGCAAACCTTTGGCGGCGGCTTCCTCTACCACCTGGAGGACCACAAGGTCACGCTGGGCTACGTGCTGGGGCTGGACTACCGCAACCCTTGGATGAACCCGTTCGAGGAGATGCAGCGCTGGAAGACGCACCCGCGCATTCGTGAGGTGCTTGAAGGCGGCAAACGCCTGGGCTACGGCGCGCGCGCCATCAACAACGGCGGGCTGCAGAGCCTGCCGAAGCCCGTGTTTCCCGGCGGCGCGCTCTTGGGCTGCGACGCGGGATTCATGAATGCGGCGCGCATCAAGGGCAGCCATGCCGCCATCAAGACCGGCATGCTCGCCGCAGAGGCGGCCTTCGAAGCGATCGCGGCCGGCCGCCAACACGATGAGCTCGCAGCCTATCCGCAAGCGTTCGAGAAGAGCTGGTTGCACGAGGAACTGCATGCCTCGCGGAACTTCAAGCCGTGGTTCAAGAAGGGCCTGTGGATGGGCACGCTGATGACGGGTGTCGAGCAGTGGCTGCTGCCCAAGCTCGGCGTGAAAAGCCCGCCGTGGACCCTGCACCGCGACCAGCCCGACCACGACTGCCTCCTACCTGCCGATCAGTGCCGCAAGATCGACTATCCCAAGCCCGACGGCAAGCTGACCTTCGACCGGTTGAGCAGCGTGTTCGTCAGCAACACGAACCATGCAGAAGACCAGCCTTCGCACCTGACGCTCAAGGACGCTACGGTGCCCGTGAAGGTGAACCTCGCGCAATACGCCGGGCCGGAAAGCCGCTATTGCCCCGCCGCGGTGTACGAGTTCGTCGACGACGGCACGGGGCAGCGGCTGCAGATCAACGCGCAGAACTGTGTGCACTGCAAGACCTGCGACATCAAGGATCCGAGGCAGAACATCGTGTGGGTCACGCCCGAGGGCGGCGGAGGGCCGAACTACGTGAGCATGTGAGGCGCACGCCTTCGAGCGCGGCCTCGTACATGATTCGCGCCTCTCAAGGAAACGCCGGGCCGCCCCGAGTTTCCTTGTCCCCCGTGGAAGGCGGGCTGGGCGCAGCCCGGCCCTGGGGGCGCTCCTTACTCGATCGCCCGCGATGACTTCGCGCGCTCGCGCAACGCGAACTTCTGGATCTTGCCGGTGGAGGTTTTCGGAATGGGTTCGAAGCGGATCTCCTTGGGGACTTTGTAGCCCGCCAGCAGCGACCGGCAGTGAGCGATGAGATCCAGCGCGCTCACCTCGGCGCCCGGCTTGAGTTCCACGTAGGCCAGCGGCACCTCGCCCCACTTGGGGTCGGGCCGCGCCACCACGGCGCAGGCCATCACCGACGGGTGACGGTACAGCGCGTCTTCCACTTCGATGGAGCTGATGTTTTCGCCGCCGGAGATGATCACGTCCTCGCTGCGGTCGCGGATCTTCACGTAGCGATCCGGCTCGAGCACCGCGAGGTCGCCGGTGTGGAACCAGCCACCGGCGAAGGCCGCGTCCGTGGCCGCGGGGTTCTTGAGGTAGCCCTTCATGACGATGTTGCCGCGGAACACAATCTCGCCCAGCGTTGCGCCGTCGGCCGGCACCTCTGTCATGGTGGTCGGGTCCACCACGGTCATGCCTTCCTGCATCGCATAGCGCACGCCTTGCCGGCCGTTCAACCGGGTCTGCTCGGAAAGAGACTCGTGTGCCCAGGTGTCCCGCTTCACGGCCACCGCCGCGGGCCCATAGACCTCGGTCAGGCCGTACACGTGCGTGATGTCGATGCCGATGCGCGCCATGCCTTCGATCATGGCCGCGGGTGGCGCCGCGCCGGCCACCATGCCGCGCACGCGGTGGGAGATGCCCTCGCGCATCTCGGGCGGCGCGGCGACCAGCATGTTGTGCACGATGGGGGCGGCGCAGTAGTGGTCGGCACGGTGTTCGCGCATCGCGTCGAAGATCGCCCGGGCCTCCACGCGCCGCAGGCACACATGCGTGCCGCCCAGCATGGCCACCGTCCAGGGAAAGCACCAGCCGTTGCAGTGGAACATCGGCAGGGTCCACAGGTAGCGCGGGAAATGCGGCAGGGTCCAGGTGGCCGCGTTGCACACCGCGTTGAGGTAGGCGCCGCGGTGATGCGTGACCACGCCCTTGGGGTCGCCGGTGGTGCCCGAGGTGTACGAGACCGCAATCGCATCCCATTCGTCGGCGGCGCCGGGCAGATGCGAAAGCGGAGCGTGCAGCGCCAGCAGTTCCTCGTAATCGTGCGCCCCCAGGCGCTCGCCAGGACCGGCGTACTCGCTGTCGCACACGTCGATCACGATCACGTGACGGCCGAACTGCGCGCTCAGGATGCGCAGGGCCTCCGCAATGACAGGGGCGAACTCTCGGTCAGTGATTAGAACGCTGGTCTCGCAGTGGTTCATCTGCCACGCGAGCAGCGGCGCATCGAGCCGGGTGTTGAGCGTGTTCAACACGGCATTGATGGCCGGCACGGCGTAATGCGCCTCGATCATCTCCGGCGTGTTGGGCAGCATCGCGCTCACCGTGCTGCCGCGCCCCACGCCGAGCGCGCGCAGGGCAGCGGCCAGTCGCCATGAGCGCTCGCCGAGCAGTGCCCAGGTATAGCGCCGGGAGCCGTGGATCACGGCCGGCAGGTCGGCGAAGACCTCCGCGCTGCGCTGAACGAAGCTCACCGGGGTGAGCGGCACATGGTTCGCGGGGTTCTTGTCGAGGTGATGGTCGTAGATCATCGTCATATCAACAACCTCGCATGCCGAAAAGCGCTCCCGCGACGATAACCCAGCGACTGCCGTGCGAGCGGCATTCAACCCACTCGGCGCGGGGGCGCGGCGCAGGCTTCGTCGCAGGGGCTCGGCTACACTCGTCGCCGCCAGGAGAGAGCCTTCGATGGAAGGCCGCCGAAGGCGCAGGCCGCATTCCAAATGCGGTCGAACGCTCAGGCAAAAGGACTGGCAGCCGCCCTGGGGCAGTAGCAGGGCGTACCTCGCTGGAGAGAGGCCCGTCCCAGAGCGGGCCCACCGAAGGGGCAAGCGGCACGTCGTCACCCGGCAGCCGCCAATCTCTCAGGTAGAGCGGACAGCCAGGGCATTTCCCGACGCGTCGCGAAACGCGCCGGGCCCACCGATAAATGCCCTCGGAAGCGACCATGTCCGCCACAGAACTGCTCAAGACTCCGCTGTACGCCCTTCACCTTGAACTGGGCGCCAAGATGGTTCCGTTTGCGGGCTACGACATGCCGGTCAACTACCCCGGCGGCATCATTGCCGAGCACCGCCACTGCCGCGCATCGGCCTCGCTGTTCGACGTGTCGCACATGGGCCAGCTGCGGCTGGTGGGCGAGGATGCAGCGCGCGCGCTCGAATCGCTGGTGCCCGTGGACCTGGTGGATCTGGGCGTGGGGCGACAACGCTACGGCTTCTTCACCAATGCCAGCGGCGGCATCCTCGACGACCTGATGATCACGCGCCGCCCTGGCGACCTCTTTCTGGTCGTGAATGCGTCGCGCAAGGACGACGACATCCGCCACCTGGTCACCCACATCGGCCACCGCTGCCATGTGCTGCCGCTGCCGCAGCGCGGCCTGCTGGCCCTGCAAGGCCCGCGCGCGGTGCAGGCACTCGCGCGGCTCAACGAAGGCGTGACTCGCCTCACTTTCATGACCGGCGACGAGTTCGAACTTGCGGGCACCGCCTGCTTCGTGACGCGGTCCGGCTACACCGGCGAGGACGGCTTTGAAATCTCCGTGCCAGCCGAAGATGCCGAGTCGCTCGCGCGAGCCCTGCTCTCGCAGCCTGAGGTGAAACCGGCTGGACTGGGCGCTCGCGACACGCTCCGCCTCGAAGCGGGCCTGTGCCTGTACGGCCACGACATCACCGAGACCACCACGCCCGTCGAGGCGGGCCTGACCTGGGCCATCCAGAAGGTGCGCCGCCACGGCGGCGCGCGCGCGGGCGGTTATCCGGGATCCCGCGTCATCGATTCGCAGCTGAGCAACGGCGCGGTGGTCAAGCGCGTGGGCCTGATCGGCCTGGAGCGGGTGCCCGTGCGCGAAGGCGCCAAGATCACCGACGGTATCGGCCATGCACTGGGCCATGTGACCAGCGGCACGCTGGCGCCCACGGTCGACGCGCCCATCGCCATGGCCTACCTCGCCGCGAACCACGCGCTGCTCAGCCACGAGGTGTGGGCCGACGTGCGCGGCAAACGCCAGCCGATGCGCGTGTGTCCCCTTCCCTTCACGCCGCACCGCTATCACCGCGGCTGATTCCCCCTTCTTGCTTGTCCCATTTCCGCACAGGAGCCCCATCCATGACGACCATGTTCACCCCCGACCACGAGTGGATCAACATCGAAGACCACGAGGCCGCCACGGTCGGCATCACGCAGCATGCGCAAGACGCGCTGGGCGACGTGGTGTTCGTCGACCTGCCGGAAGTCGGGCGCACCTACAAGAAGGGTGAGGTGGCCGGCGTGGTGGAGTCGGTGAAAGCCGCGGCCGACATCTACATGCCCGTGAGCGGCGAGGTGGTCGAGGTCAACGAGGCGCTGCGCTCGGACCCATCGATGGCCAACAGCGACCCCCTGGGCAACGGATGGTTCTTCAAGATCCGCGTCACGGACATGGGCGAGTTCGATCAGCTGATGGACGCGCCCGGCTACGACGCCCTGCTGAAGAAGTCCTGATCCGCCTGACCCGCCGCTGCACGGGGCCCTGGCCGGGCCCCGCCGCCCGGCTTTGCTTTCGCACTCCTGCACGATCTCCGGAACATTCATGCTGATGTCCACGCAACCGCCCCACGCCCTTCCCCTGGACGAGCTCGAAAACCGCAGCGAGTTCGTCGCACGCCACATCGGCATCGGCGAGGAGGACGAACGCCGAATGCTCTCGGTCATCGGCCTGGCCTCCCGGCAGGCGCTGATCGACGCCGTGGTGCCGCGCACCATCGCGCGCGCACGGCCGATGGACCTCCCCGCACCGCTCACCGAGGCTCAGGCGCTGGCCGAACTGAAGGACATCGCGAGCCGCAACCAGGTGCTGAAATCCTTCATCGGCCAGGGCTACCACGGCACGCATACGCCGGGCGTCGTCTTGCGCAACGTGCTGGAGAACCCGGCCTGGTACACCGCGTACACGCCCTACCAGGCCGAGATTTCGCAAGGCCGCATGGAAGCACTGGTCAACTTCCAGACCATGGTGACCGACCTCACCGGCATGGCGATCGCCAACGCCTCCATGCTCGATGAGGCGACTGCCGCAGCCGAAGCCATGACGCTCGCCCTGCGCGTGGGCAAGAGCAAGTCCACCACCTTCTTCGTCGCCGACGACGTGCTGCCGCAAACGCTGCAGGTGGTGCGCACGCGTGCCGAGCCCCTGGGCATCACCGTGGCCACGGGCCCGGTGGACGCGGCCGGAACCTCCGGCGCCTTCGCGGTGCTGCTGCAGTACCCCGGCGTGAATGGCGTGGTGCGTGATCTGAAGCCGGCCATCGGCGCCGTGCATGCGGCGGGCGGCCTAGCCATCGTGGCGGCCGACCTGCTCGCACTCGCGCTGCTCACGCCGCCGGGCGAGATGGGCGCCGATATCGTCGTGGGCACGACGCAGCGCTTCGGCATGCCCATGGGCAACGGCGGCCCGCATGCCGCCTACATGGCCACGCGCGACGAGTTCAAGCGGCAGATGCCCGGCCGGCTGGTCGGCGTGAGCGTCGACGCACAAGGCAACCCGGCCTACCGGCTGGCGCTGCAAACTCGCGAGCAGCACATCCGCCGCGAAAAAGCCACTTCCAACATCTGCACGGCGCAGGTGCTGCCGGCTGTGGTGGCGAGCATGTATGCCGTCTACCACGGTCCGCAGGGCATTGCGCGCATCGCGCAGCGGGTGGCGAGCTACACGGCCGTGCTGGCGGCCGGCCTGCGGAAGTTGGGCGTCCGGCTCGCACACGAAGCGGCTTTCGACACGCTGGAGGTGGACACCGGAGACCACACCGAGCGCCTGCTGAAGGCGGCACGCGAAGCCGGCTTCAACTTGCGCCGGGCTTCGACGGGCAGCGTGGGTATCACGCTCGACGAAACGACCACGCGCGACGATCTCCAGGCGCTATGGACCGTGTTCGCCGATGGCCAGACGCTGCCTTCGTTCGCACAGTTCGAAGGCGGCGTGGCGCCGCTCTTCCCGTCCGCCCTCGCGCGGCGCACTGCCTTCCTCACGCACCCGGTGTTCAACACCCACCACAGCGAGACGGAGATGCTGCGCTACATCCGCAGCCTCGCCGACAAGGATCTGGCGCTCGACCGCTCGATGATCCCGCTGGGCTCGTGCACGATGAAGCTGAACGCGACCAGCGAGATGATCCCCGTCACCTGGCCCGAATTCGCCAACGTGCACCCCTTCGCGCCGCGCGACCAACTCGCCGGCTACGACGAGCTGGACCGGCAGTTGCGCGCGTGGCTGTGCCAAGCCACGGGCTATGCCGGCATCAGCCTGCAGCCCAACGCCGGCTCTCAGGGCGAGTACGCCGGGCTGCTGATCATCAATGCCTGGCACGCCTCGCGCGGCGAGGGTCACCGCAACGTGTGCCTCATCCCCGAATCGGCCCACGGCACCAACCCCGCCAGCGCCCAGATGGCGGGCATGAAAGTGGTGGTGACCAAGTGCGACGAGGAAGGCAACGTCGACCTCGCCGACCTGAAGGCCAAGTGCGAGCAGCACGCCCGCGAGTTGGCCTGCGTGATGATCACCTACCCCTCCACCTACGGCCTGTTCGACGCCCACGTGAAGGAACTGTGCGAGCTGGTGCATGCGCACGGCGGCCGGGTTTACGTGGACGGCGCCAACATGAACGCGCTGGTGGGCCTCGCGGCGCCGGGCCAGTTCGGCGGCGACGTGAGCCACCTCAATTTGCACAAGACCTTCTGCATTCCGCACGGCGGCGGCGGGCCGGGCGTGGGGCCGGTGTGCGTGGTCGAAGATCTGGTGCCGTTCCTGCCGGCCGATCCGTCGATGCCGGCGCGCATGTGCGAGCCGGGGCAGCCGGGGCCGATCGGCGCCGTGTCGGCCGCGCCGCTGGGCAATGCCGCCGTGCTGCCCATCAGCTGGATGTACGTCCGCATGATGGGCGCCGAGGGGCTGACGGCCGCCACTGAAACCGCGATTCTTAGCGCCAACTACGTGGCAGCGAGGCTGGCCGACCACTACGACATCCATTTCAGCGCCAACCTTGCCGAGGTGAAGGGCGGCGGCGTGGCGCACGAGTGCATCCTCGACCTGCGGCCTTTCAAGGACACCTGCGGCATCGGCGCGGAAGACGTGGCCAAGCGGCTTATCGATTACGGCTTCCACGCACCCACGCTGAGCTTCCCGGTGGCCGGCACGCTGATGGTGGAGCCCACCGAGAGCGAGCCGCTCAAGGAGCTGGACCGCTTCTGTGAAGCCATGGTCGCCATCCGCGATGAGATCCGCAAGGTCGAGCACGGCGCCTGGCCGCAGGAGGACAACCCTCTCAAGGCCGCACCGCACACCGCGCAGGCGCTGATGAAGGCCGAGTGGACTCATCCCTACAGCCGCGAAGAGGCGGCTTACCCGCTGAAAGGCCTGCGCCAGCAGAAGTACTGGTCGCCGGTGGCGCGGGTGGACAACGTGTACGGTGATCGCAACCTGTTTTGCAGCTGCGTCCCGCTGTCGTCTTTCCAGGACTGAGTTTCGGGGGCGGCCGTGCATCCGCGCCGCCTGCTGCCGCTGACCACGCCCGTCGTGCATGCCTGGGCCGCCTGGCATGCAGCGCGGGCGCGAAAGCAAGGTCGCCCGCTTTCACAGACGGAGCGTGAGGTGGCGGCTGCCGTTGGGGTGAACGACCCGAAGCGCGTGCGCCTGCTGCTGGTCGACCGGGTGCCCATCCCTTGCGCCGCCTTGCTGGCGGGCCTTGCGCGCCGGCTCGGGCTGCCGGGGCCCGACGTCGACGGATTCACGCTGGGCGACACCATCTTCATCCAGCGCGACGCGCACAACCTGAGCCTGCTCGCGCACGAATGCCGCCATGTCCGGCAGTTCGAGGAGGCAGGCTCGCTGTACCGCTTCCTGCGCCAGTACCTTTCGCAAGTGGCCCGGCACGGCTATCACGACGCCCCGCTGGAGGCCGACGCCCGTGCGGCGGCCCGGCAATGGGCACGGCAGTCTCACGGCGCGGGCTCGCCTTTCCAAGGCGGCTCGGGTACTGGAAAGTAAGTTCCAGCGCGCGTTCCCGGCGCAGAACGACTTGACACAGTTCAGCCCTCCAGCGCGGGGGTGGACGGCCGATATGCCGGTGGCGATGGGCCTCATGGCCCGGGGAGTCAGACGATGAATCCATCCGCCGCAGGCAGCTTCCAGACTGCCAACCCGCATGCGCTGGCCACCATCCTCGAAGCCAGCGAGACCAAGTCGATCATTGCCTCGCGCGACATCTTTGACGTGTCGGGCGCCAAGCTGTGGGCGCGTGACCAGCCCGTGTCGCAGGCGCTGCAGCGCAAGCTGCTGGACCGGCGGCTGCGCCATCCCCTCGAAAGCTGCCTCTACGCCGAAGACGGCGTGACTTCTCGCTCGCTTGTCCAGGCGCTGGAAGCACTGATCGAGCGCGACGGCCCCATGGCGGCCCTGCTGCGGCCCTGCGCGGACAAGCTGGTGCATTCGGCCACGCACCTCCCGATGCATTCGGTGGCACAGCTGCTGCTCACCGCGGGCCAGGCTTCGCGGCCTGACAGCTTCGACCATGCCGTGCAAGCCATGGCGCTGAACGGCGCGCTGGTCGTGGCTCACGGCGCCGACACACGGCAGCTGCGCGTGGCGATGCTCGGTGGCCTGATGCACGACCTGGGCGAGATGTACATCGCGCCGTCATTCACCGAGGCCGATGCCGGCCGCGCGCTCGACGTCGACAGCTACCGCAACCTGGTCGTGCATCCGCACGTGGGCCGGCTGCTCATCGAGCAGCTCACCAACTACCCCGCCGAGGTGGCGCGAGCGGTGGCCGAGCACCACGAGCGCCTGGACGGCACCGGCTATCCGCACTGCCTGCATCGAGACCAGGTCTCGCCGCAGGGCCGGTTGCTCGCAGTGACGGACGGCGTGCTGGCCGTGCTGCGCAGCGAGCGACCGCAGCTGGCGAGGGCCTGCGTGGCGCTGCGCGTGGTGCCGGGCGAGTTCGACCTGGGCTGGGCGGGGCTGATCACGACGACGGCGCGCGCGCATCCCGAGCTAGATGCCGCTGTGTCGCCACGAGAGATCCGCGAGCGGCTGGACCGGCTCGATGCGGCCTTGCAGGCGGCGCAGTTCAGCACCAGCACGCTCATGCTGCAGGCCGAGACGCCGGCCTTGAAGGAAGCGCTGGGCCTGTCGCAGCACCTGCTCAACCGTCTTCGCGCCGGTTGGAACGCAAGCGGCCTGTGGGGCCGCGAGGCCGTGCTCACGCAGGACTGCGCCGAACTCGCGGCCGCGGACGACGAGCTGCGGTTCCGGCTGCGCGCCATTGCGCGCGCCGCATCGCTGCGCGCCGGCGAGCTTGCGCCGGCCGACCGCACGCGCCTCGACCGCTACTGCGAAGCGCTGGGCGAAGCGATGCGTTGAGACCCGCGCGGCGTGTAGACCCCTGCGCACCTGAACGAAGTCCTGGGAGCCAAAATGCACCTCGCATCAGCACAACGCGCCGCCCCCAAGGCTGAGCACCTGAGGTCGCCGCGCGAAGGTACTCCAGTGAGCACGCCCATCGACTTCCGTTCCCCGGAATTCCTGCGCAGCCACATCCTGCAGACCTTGTCGTTCTACGAGGGCCGCGCGATCGATCCGAGTGGTGGCTTCTTCCATTTCTTCAAGGACGACGGCGAGGTGTACGACCGGACCACGCGCCACCTGGTCAGCAGCGCGCGCTTCGTCTTCAACTACGCCATGGCGGCGCGGCGCTTCGGCAGCGTGCACTGGCGCAATGCCGCACGTCATGGGCTGCGCTTCTTGCGCGACGTGCACCGTGACAGCGCCAGCGGCGGCTATGTGTGGCAGCTGCGCTGGCACAACGGCTCCAGGAAAGTGCTGGACGACGCCCAGCACTGCTATGGCCTGGCCTTCGTGCTGCTCGCGCATGCGCATGCCGCCATGGCCGGCATTCCGGAGGCGCGCCAGGGCATCAGCGAGACCTTCGATCTGATGGAGAGTCATTTCTGGGAACCGGCCCAGTCGCTGTACGCGGACGAAGCCACGGCCGACTGGACGCTATCGCCCTACCGCGGCCAGAACGCCAACATGCATGCCTGCGAGGCGATGCTTGCGGCCTTCGAAGCCACCCGCGACAGCCGCTACCTGGACCGCGCGCTGGCCATTGCCGAAGCCGTCACGCAGCAGCTTGCGACGCACAGCGGCGGCCTGATCTGGGAGCACTGGCGCGCCGGGCCCGCATGCGAGTGGCTGCCCGACTGGGACTACAACCGCCACGACCGCAGCAACATCTTCCGGCCCTGGGGCTTCCAGAGCGGGCACCTCGCCGAATGGGCCAAGCTCCTGATCGTGCTGGAGCGGGCACGCAGCGCGCGATGGCTGCTGCCGCGCGCCCGCGAGCTGTTCGATGCCGCCGTGACGCACGCCTGGGATACCGAGCACGGCGGCCTGTACTACGGCTTCGCGCCACATCCTGAGCGGCCGGGCGAGTTCTTCGTGTGCGACCACGACAAGTATTTCTGGGTGCAGGCCGAGAGCATCGCGGCGGCCGCGCTGCTGGCCCTGCGCACGGGCGAGTCGCGCTACTGGGACTGGTACGAGCGGCTGTGGGCCTACGCGTGGCAGCACTTCGTGGACCACCGGCATGGCGCCTGGTACCGCATCCTGACCCGCGACAACCGCAAGATGACCGACGAGAAGAGCCCCGCCGGCAAGACCGACTACCACACCATGGGCGCCTGCCATGAGGTGCTGCACGCGATGGAATACGAAGGGACTTCCCACCTTCCAGTAACGGTGTCGAAGCACCGAGACTGAGATTCGACCTTCACTCCGAATCTGAGGGGAAGTCCGTGGGCGCTGATCGCAAGGGTAGCTGCGGACCGGTGCGGACCTGGCCAAGCGAGTGATCCAGGTGATGCAGTCGATGCGGCTGGAGATCAGTTCATCGCCTGGTGCGCGCAGTTGCCGGCAGGCTGCCTGGTGGCGATGGAGGGCGTGCTCGAAGTGCGCACCACTGGGCTCGCAAACCGCGGGCGCTGGACCTTGATGCGCGGTTGATCCCGGCGAACTTCGTCGCCCCGTACCGCATGGGAAGGCAAGAGCGGCAAGAACGATGCGACCGCGGCGATCTGCGAGGCGGCGTCGCGCCCGAGCATGCGATTCGTGCCGATCAAGAGCTGCGAGCAGCAAGGCATCACCACACGCGCCATCGTCGTCAGCTCGTTGCTCGCGTCCTCTGTCGCACCGCATCTTCACCGTCGCATGACTTCAACGATGAAAGCCAAAAAACGCAACAGCTAGTCTTGACGCAGAGGGAAGTCCCTGTAAAGGGTTAGCCGCCATGTTGCAGCACATAGCGGACCTCTTGGAGTTGGACACCACCGAGCTCGAATGGCTTGCTGGAACGAAACTCCGGACGGAAACCGGCTGCCGTGTAAAACCGGGCTGCCCGCTGATTACCGACGATGGCCCAGAGACTGATTGTGGTCGCGCCTTGCCCGAGCATGGCCTCTCTCGACCTCAACCACAACTGCCGACCAATGCCGGTGGACCAGTGACTTGGCGCGAGGTAGATGGCCCAGATTTCATAGTCGGTGGGATGTGAGCCATCGTCTCGACATGGTCCGAAGGCCGAGAAGCCAACGACTTCATTGTTCACTTCCGCTACGAGAAGGGAAGGCTCTCCCTTGACGAGCGACGTGGCCCACATGACCTCACGTTGCACAACTGACAAACCAGCCAAGAACTCTTGCGGAAGCAGATCGCGATATGCGTACTGCCAAGATGCCACGTGGACCTCGGCAATGAGCTTCGCGTCAGCAGCGGATGCGGCGCGGATGTTCATGATGGCTTACGTGGGGTTAGGCACCTTGCGACTCACGTAACGCTTATGCGGTTCGTGTTGAGCAAGTGCTTCAGTTCCTTCGCGTCGGTGCGCGAGTTGAAAAGAAGAACGATCTCTGCCGATCCGAATTGGCGAACAAGCTCGTTCTGGCGAACCGGATGGTTCCCAAGGTGGAAAGCGAATCCTCGTCTTCCATCCTTGAACGCTTCGACCTTGTACACGCCCCATGTGCGAGGACTCGTGTAGTTTCCTTCGACTTGGACGGAAGACGGCGGCATAGCACGCGCCTGGAGTTCTTTGAGACGATTGCTGGTCATGACATAGCCTGCGACAAGGAAGCAAATAAAGGCCACGAGAACCGCCGCCGCAACTGCCGCGAAGGCAACGAGCGCATAGAACCACAGGGCGACATAGCAAGCACCCAGGAAGAGGGCCATGAACACGGCTCCACCGCCAGACTGGTGGATGTACACACCAGGTGGAACGCGAAGCCGGGATGGCGGGGACTTGTGCAGTGTAAGTTTCAGCTGGCGATGGCGGCAATGGTGGCCACTACGAGGTGGCCGCGGCGATCGGTGCGGCAATGCGCAGGATTGATCTTCGCGAACCGCAATTGCGGCGATGTCGGCTTCGGGTGCACGCAATTCGCGACCGGTGCCCATGAAGCGCGCGACTGCACCGGCCAAGATCTGAGAGGCCGCCTGGTCTGCGTCGATGAATGCGCGCGATTCCATTGGCGCCCGTATGGCATCACCTCAAACCCTGCTGCCCCCGCGGTCGCGTCCCATGCGCTTTTCCACGCGCAGCAGTACCGAGAGTATGAACAGCACCATGGCCGTGGCGAGCAAGGCGGTCGCCTCGCGGCCCATGCCGGCGGTGATGCCGATGGCGGCGGTGATCCAGATGCTGGCCGCCGTGGTCAGGCCGTGGATCTCCTTCTGACCGCTGAGTTTGAGCACCGCGCCGGCGCCCAGGAAACCGATGCCCGCCACCACGCCCTGCAGCACGCGGCTGAGGTCGCCCGGCGAGATGCCCGACTCCAGCGGCACCAGCACGAAGATCGCCGAGCCCAGCGCCACGAGCATGTGGGTGCGCAATCCGGCGGCGCTTTCTCGCCGCTCGCGTTCGTAGCCGATCAGCGCGCCCAGCAGCGCGGCGAAGACGAGCCGCACGGTGACGCGTGTCACCTGCCCCACGTCGCTCAGGTCCGAAAACTCGCGGGCCAGGGTGCTGACGATCACTTCCCACATGGGTATCTCCCCGGGGCACACCATGCCCGTGAGATGACCCAGGCAACCGGGATGCCGCCCGGGCCGGCAGCTCAACCCGACGCGCGGATCGCGCCACCCCGGTGTGGCGTACCCGGGGCACTGCGGCCCGGCCAGTACGTGCCTGCGTAGCCGCGGTAAGGGTTCCCGTAGACCGGACGGCCTGCCTCGCGGTGCTCGGCCATGAATGCCTCCACCTGCTCGGGCGTGCCGCCCTTGAACATCTCCTTCAGCACGCCCTCCGGCAGCAGCGCCCTGTAGCGCACCGGCATTCCGGCGTAGGCCGCCCCTTCGGCCAGGTCGAGCGGCATCTCGGTGGGATCGAGGAACCGGCTCTCGCCAAACTCGCTGTCGCGGTGGGTGAGCACGCGGCTCGCGGTGTCGATGATGCCGTCGACAACGTCGCTCAGCGTGCGCCCGCTCATCCTGGCCTGCCATGCCGCGCGCAAGAACAGCAGGTCGTGCGGATCCACGCCAGGGCAGCGGCCTTGGTAGGCCGCGCTCAGGCAATGGTCGCCCGCGGCCAGCAGGCGCTGAGTCTCGTCGGGATCGCGTTCCAGAAGCGTCAGCACCTGGCCCAGCGAGGAGCCGAGGAGATAGTCTTCCGGCGCTGCGGCATAGCCCGGGTCGCCGGGATGGTGGTGGTCCACGCGCAGCACCGGCTCGCGATCGATCAGCCCGCATTCCACGAACACCGCCGGCTGGCGCGGTAGCAGGATGGCCGGGCGCGGGATGTTGGCCGGCCCCACTTCGACCACGCCGTCGGCCTCGTAGGCCGTCTTGGACGATGCCCGCCGGCGGCCCCTGGCGGCATGCAGCCGCGCCAAGCCCGCATCGATGAGCACCCGCTCGATCTCGCGCATCTCGGGGTCCTGTGCCCCAAGCACGAAGGTCCAGTCCTTGTCGATCACGCTGACACCCTCATGCAGCGTGCGACAGCCCACGGTGCCCGAGGGTTCCGCACAGATGCGACGCTGCGCCCACGCGTCGGCTCAGGGAGCCGACTGCAGCGCCCCCATGACGCGTGCGGTGGAGCTGAGAGCCCTCGAAACGAAAGGCTTCGGAGCGTCTCGGCTGTAGGCCACATCCGGCACATGGCCAAGCCCGATCTGCCCCTGCACCGCTGCGTTGGGCCAGAAGTATGGCGACGCGATGTTGTCGGCGCCCGTGAAGTTGGCAGCCGAGGTGAACAGGTTGTCCTGCTGCACCACGCTGCTGGAGGGGAAGCCGCCGAGCAGCAGCTTGGGGCTGCCCGTACCGGCGAGGATGTTGGCCTTGAGCCGGATCGCTTGCGTGCCGCCGGGGGCCGCGATGAAGTAGCCGCCGTAGCGCGTCATGACGATGGTGTTGTGAACCATTTCCAGGGTGTTCACCGGGTGCGTGAGCCCTTCCTGGCCAAAGGCGACGGCGATGCTGTTGTCGGCCTTCGGGCCTTTGTGGAACAGGTTGCCGCGCAGGAACACTGCGCCGCCATTGGGCGTGTCGATCAGGTAGCTCGCCGTTCCCTCAGGACCGTCCATGAAGTAGCTGTTCTCCACGATGGTCTGCTTCGCGCGGCTCTTGAAGTTGTGGCCGATCTTTGCCTCGTGAAAGAAGCTCGACATGACATGCAGCTTCTCGACCGATCCGATGTAGATGTTGTGGGATTGCCCGTCGCCCCGGCCGTTGTGTCCGAACTCGGAGCGGTCGATCGTGACGGTGCCGCTGGATCCTCCGAGAATGCCGTTCTCGTTGTCGAAGAACGCCGAGTCACGCACCGTCAGATTCATGCCTTCTGCGCGAATGCCGGCGCCGTTCTGGTCGGGGACCTTGGCGTCGCGGAACTCGATGCCGTCGACGGTGGTGTTGCCTCCCTGAATCACCCAGATGGCCTTGCCGCCAGCATTGCGGCCGTTCGCAAACAGCCGCGCCCGGCCTCCCGTACCGCAGAGGGTGAGATTGCTCGCGCGCCAAGTCGCCACGTCGCCGTAGTAATCGCCCGCGGCAATCTTGATGACATCGCCGCTCAGCGCCACTGCGGCCGCGGCGCTGGGCACCGCATAGGTCTTACCGGGGCCGACAAGCAGCACACGGCCAGTGGCGGTGTCGCAGGCCGTGCCGGTGGACGGCGCTGGCGCAGGGGCGGGTGCTGGCGCAGGGGCGGGTGCCGATGCCTGCACCTCGCAGGCCTTCACCACGCCGTAGGCCGGGTCCTTGCCGAAGAAGCTGTTTGTGCACTGGCCGCCATTGGCGACGGACTTCTGAACCCAGCGTGTGTCGGCACCGTACCGCACCGTCTGCGTGCCGCTCAAGGTAAACGACTGTCCTTCGCCGGCGATGCGCGACCACGTGGTCGAGGTCGATGGCGCGGGTGCAGGCTCGCTCGCTTGCAACTGGCACGACTTGACCACGCCGTAGGCGGGGTCCGTGCCGAAGAAGCCGTTGGTGCACGAGCCTGAGCTGGTGACCGTCTTCTGCACCCAGCGGGTGCCCTCGCCGTAGCGCACCACCTGCGTGCCGTTCACCGTGAACGCCTGCCCTTCCCGTGCGATGGTGGTCCACGTCGTCATGGTCGCGGTCTCGGCCGCGACGGCAGTGCGTTCCTCAGCAAGTCCGGTCGCCGCCTCGCCGCCACCACCGCATCCCGCCATGGCCATGCAGGCCAGCATTTGCGCTGCGGCCCACGCCGCAGGCTTGCACATCAACGTCAATTCCATTGCCGGTACACCCTTCGTGACTGGTATTCGAGGCTGCCAGGCACGTCGTCCCAAGCCCGCGATAGCTTGCGGCAGCCGGCGCGATGGTGGTCTAAGCAGCCGGGACGGCTTGTCCGAATGTGTCGCGGGCTGAACGGCATCGCTGAGTCCCGCGGACGTGGAACCCACTGGGGAGCAGCCGCCGCATGAAGCGACGCCGAGCGCCGGGCGCGAAGCGCACATGGGGTTACGCAATCCAACCTCCTGCACAGCGAATCGCGGTGTTTCTCACGGAACGCTCGGCTCTGCGCGATGAGCGAACACGGCGTCAGCGAAAGTCGTACAGGGGCGACATCCTTTCGCCGACTGTTGTCGCGCAGGGTCCATCCCTAGACTGCATCCCAAGCTGCTCGCGGCAGATCCAGGTGTTGTTCGCGTCTCTCCCATAGATGCAAGCCTGGTCCGGCTGACGAGCGCAAGGGAGTGGGCTATGACCCTGACCAGAAAGCTGGGGCGAAGCAATGTCGCCTTGCCGCTGCTCGTCTTCGCGGTTGGCACGGCGCTGTCGAGTGCGCTCGGCTTGGCCGCGCATCACGAAATCCTGCGTGCCGCGCAGGAGCGATTCGACGCCACTGCCAGCGAACTGGCTCGCAAGGTGGAAGGCCGGTTCGACGACTACGTGGCCATCCTCGTGGGTCTGCGCGCGCGGTTCAACGCCTCCGTGCCCCCCACGCGAAGCGACTTCCACGACTTCGTGGCCGGGCTCGACCTGGCGCGCAATTACCCGGGCTTCCAGGCGATTACCTACGCTCCCTACGTGCCTGCGGAACTGAAGACCGCGTTTGAGCACGAGGTGCGCCACGACCCGGCGCTCGATCCGGCCATCGCAGCCAGGTTCGCACTCAAGCCTCAGGGAGATCGGCCGGGCTACTACCCGCTCAACTACATCGAACCACTGAAGGGCAACGAGGCCCTGCTGGGCATGGACCTCGGCGCGATGCCCAACCGCGGCAATGCGCTCGAACGGGCCCGCGACAGCGGTGAGCTGGCTTCGTCGGGGCGCCGGATCCGCATTGCCGGCCGCGACGCCGACGTGGGCTTGGCGATGCGGCTGCCGGTGTACCGCCCGCATGTGCCGCTCGACACGGTCGAGCAACGCCGCGCGGCCTACATCGGATCGGTCGGCGCAGGCTTCAGCGTGGCGCTCATGATGAGCGGCCTGGTCGAAGGCGGCCCAGGAAAGTCTCTGCACATGCGGCTGATCGATGCCGGTTGCGAACATGAGGTCAGAACCCGCCGCGAAGCCAGCCCGATTGCCGACGAACCCGGGAAAGATCGCCATCTGGTGCTGTTCGACAGTGCATCCCGCGTTTCGCCACCCGCCGAGACCGCTGCAACGTCCGCGAACGCGGCCCCCCGCTTCAACCGCACACTGGCCTTTGACCTTGGCGGGCATTCGTGGCAAGTCGAGGTGGGCCAGGACCAGCGCGAGATCCTCGGGCGCTTCGACATCCTGACGGCCTGGCTGATCATCCTCGGCGGCATGGCTGTCAGCACCCTTCTGGCGGGGATCGTGTATTCGCAGGCGACGGCGCGCAGCCGTGCCCAGATGCTGGCCGCTGCCATGACCCGTGACTTGCGGCGCAGCGAAACACAACTAGGGGAGGCGCAGCGACTGGCAAGCCTGGGCAGTTGGACGCTCGATCCGGCCTCGGGAACCCTGCACTGCTCCG
The DNA here is from genome assembly GCA_965653625.1 of uncultured Burkholderiaceae bacterium. Taxonomy (GTDB): domain Bacteria; phylum Pseudomonadota; class Gammaproteobacteria; order Burkholderiales; family Burkholderiaceae_C; genus Albitalea. Next base: position 27,968 of record CBFHAS010000041.1, read on the forward strand.
ACGAAGCCCGGCGGCTGCTGGGCTTCGCCGATGACGTGCCCTCCGATCTGCCGTCATTGCTGGCCCTCGTGCCGGCCGACGAACGCCCGGTCGTGGAACAACACATCGCCCGCGCCTCGCGACCGGGCGAACCCGTCGACTTCGAGCACCACGTGCGGCTGCGCGAAGGCATTGAACGCTGGCTGCATGTCACCGCCCAGTGGTACGAAGAAGGTGGGCGTGCGCTGGTGCTCGGCGCCGTTCGCGACGACACCCAGCGACGCAAGATCGCGCTGCGCCTGAGGCTGGAGCAAGAGATCGCCCGGCAGCTGCTGGGCGATGGAGATGCCCGCGTGGTGATCCACAAGGCGCTGCAGGTCATCTGCACGCACTTGCGCTGGGACTGCGCCGCGTTGTGGAGCGTGCAAGAAGACGGATGGGCACGATGCACGGCAGCCTGGAGCGCCAGCGGCGACCCCGCGCTGGAGGAGTTCGTTCGGACCAGCCGCACGCTCGCGTACGGGCCGGACGAGGGATCGCTGGGCCAAGCCCTGGCGCTCGGCGAACCGGTTCGCGTCGATCTGATGGCAGACCGGCATGAGTTCACCCGCGATGCGCTGGCCCGCCAATGCGGCCTTGCGGTAGGGCTCATCGTGCCCATGGCCGCCACCGGTGCGGCGACGGCGCTGGAGTTCTTCAGCCGCGACTCGCATGCCGCGGACACCGATGCGCTGGATTCGCTGCGGGTCATCTCGCTGCAGATCGCGCAGTACGAGCAGCGCAAGCAGGCCGAGCACAACCTGCGCTACCTGGCCCGCCACGATGCGCTGACGGGTTTGCTGAACCGGGCGGCGCTGCAAGACGAACTGGGCCGGGCCATCGGTCGAAGCAAGCGCAACCAGAAGCGCTTCGCGGTGATGTTCATCGACCTCGACCGCTTCAAGCACATCAACGACACCCTCGGCCACGGCGTCGGGGACGCGATGATCAAGACGTGCGCGGAGCGGCTGAAGTCACGGCTGCGCTCTGACGACGTGGTGGCGCGCTTCGGAGGCGACGAGTTCGTTCTGCTGGTGGAAAACCTGTCGGCCGCGGGCGATGCGGAAGCGATCGCGCAGAAGATGCTTGCGTCCTGTACCGAGCCGTTCCTCATCGAAGGGCATGAGCTGCACATCGGCTGCAGCATCGGCGTGAGCGTCCATCCCCAGGACGGCGGCGATGCCGAGACTTTGCTGAAGAACGCCGACATGGCCATGTATCGCGCCAAGGACAGTGGCCGCGGCACCTACCGGCTCTACGACCCGCACATGAACGCCGGCAGCAGCGAGCGCCTGATGATGGAAGGCGCGCTGCGCCGCGCCATGGAACGCGGCGAGCTCGAAATGCATTACCAGCCGCAGATGGACCTGCGCAGCCGTCGCATCGTGGGTGTGGAAGCGCTGATGCGATGGCGGCACCCGGTGCTCGGCCTGATCTCGCCGGCGCAGTTCATCCCGATCGCCGAAGAGACCGGGCTCATCGAACCGATGGGGAAGTGGGCACTGGAGCAAGCCTGCGCCCAGGCGCGTGCGTGGCTGGAACGCGGCCTGCCGCCGGTGCAGATGGCCGTCAATCTCTCGCCGCGCCAGCTCGACAGCTTCGCGCTGGTCGAGACCGTCGCGACGGTGCTTCAAAGCTCGGGCCTGCCGCCATCGATGCTGGAACTGGAGATCACCGAGAGCGCGATGATGAAGAACACCGAACATGCGGTGTTGCTCCTGCAGAGGCTGCGCGACATGGGCGTGCGCCTGGCCATCGACGATTTCGGGACGGGCTACTCGTCGCTGTCGTACCTGAGGCGATTCCCGCTGTCGACAGTGAAGATCGATCGGTCGTTCATCAACGATCTGCCGCACAACAACGATGCCCAGGCGCTGGTCGACGGGATCATCAAGCTTGCGCACAGCCTGCGCATGGAAGTGATTGCCGAAGGCGTGGAAACGCCCGAGCAACTCGACTACCTCGCCACCCGTGGCTGCGACCAGATCCAGGGCTACTGGCTCTGCAAGCCCGCCCCCGCTGAAGAAGCCGGTGGCTTCATCGGCAGCCACCAGCGCAACTATCAGTTCGCCCCCAAGCTCGTGGCTTGATGCCGCCGCGGGGGCCCGTGCCGCCCGGGGCTTTGCCGGGTTCTTTTCGCCATAGTGAGAGCTATTCAAATGACTGCTGAGAGCAAATCTCTGGATCACACCATCGCCGCCATCCAGGCGCTGGACCTGGGCCTCATCAAATTCAAAGCGTCGCGCAAGGAAGACGGCTACGGCTGGAGCGCAGAGCATGCCGACAAGGTGGAAGTCGCCTACAAGCGCTACCTCATCCTGCACGCCAAGTACCCGCACATGACGCTGGCACCCGACCAGGACGTCGATCGCTTCTGGCACATGCACATCCTCGACACGAGGAAGTACGCGGCCGACTGCGATGCGACCTTCGGCCGCTTCCTGCACCACTTCCCGTACCTTGGCCTGCGAGGGGAAGACGACGCCCGGGCGCTGGAGGAGGCATTCGCGAAGCAAAAGGAGCTTTACGCGAAAGAATTCGGCGAGCCCGTGCCGACGCTTCAGAACGATGCGGCCTGGTGCTCGCTGGAAACGAAGCAAGCATCGGCGGCATGGTGCTCCCTGGAAACCAAGCCAGCTTCGGCGGCATGGTGCTCCTTGGAAACCAAGCCAGCCTCGGCGGCATGGTGCTCGTTGGAGACTAAGCCGGCATCGGCAGCATGGTGCTCGTTGGAAACCAAGCCAGCCTCAGCGGCATGGTGCTC
>CBFHAS010000042.1:0-30567 GCA_965653625.1 uncultured Burkholderiaceae bacterium
CGGGTGCGCTCGACACCTGGCATGACTTGCGCACGCCATATGCCGGATCGTTGCCGAAGTAGGTGTTGGTGCACTGGCCCTGGTTCGTCACCGCCTTCTGCACCCAACGCGTATCGGCGCCATATCGCACGGTGCGCGTTCCGCTGAAGTAGAAGGGACTGCCTTCGGTGGCAATCGTCGACCAGCTAGCAGCCGGCGCAGGCGCAGGCGCAGGGGCCGGTGCAGGAGCGGGTGCGGGTGCCGGGGCAGGTGCAGGTGCAGGTGCGGGTGCGGGTGCGGGGGCAGACGCGCTCGACACCTGGCATGACTTGCGCACGCCAAACGCCGGATCGTCACCGAAGTAGGTGTTGGTGCACAGGCCCTTGTCCGTCACCGCCTTCACCACCCAGCGCGTATCGGCGCCATATCGCACCGTGCGCGTTCCGCTGAAGTAGAAGGGGCTGCCTTCGGTGGCAATCGTCGACCAACTAGCGGCCGGCGCAGGAGCCGGTGCAGGAGCGGGAGCGGGAGCCGGTGCGGGAGCAGGCGTCGGTGCCGGTGCCGAAACACTGACTTGGCAGGACTTCAGCACACCGTACGCCGGGTCCTCGCCGAAGAAGGTGTTCGTGCAGTTGCCGCTTCCCGTCACCGACTTGGACACCCAGCGTGTGTCGGCCCCGTAGCGCACCGTGCGCGTGCCGCTGACGGAGAACGACTTGCCTTCGGTGGCGATGTTGGTCCACGCCGTGGAGGCGGTGAGCTCTTGGGTCTGCGCGGTCCGTTCAGCGGTCTCGGCGGCCACGGCTTCCATGCCATCGATCGCTTGGGGCTCGCCGCTGCCGCCGCAGGCGGTGAGCGCAAAGACGGTGGACATGAGGGACGCCACCAAGGTCAAGGAGTGGGACTTCGGCTGAAGATCGTTATGCATTGGAGTGACAGGAATTCAGAAGACAAAGACTTCCCCTCGCACGGCCAAAAGGGCGCGCGAATGGCGCGATGCAGTACGTTTCGAGAAGGAACCCCGGCTCAAGAAGGCGCGTCAGGAATGCTGGCGTCGCCGTCCGCACTGCTTCTTATCAATCGACCCAAAGTGAATCGACAGCACGGCTTTTGTTGTTGGCGCGATTAGTCCACCGATCAGTGGCAGCCCTGCTACAAGGCGTTGTGCGAGACGCGCCAACGCGTGGTGACAAGCTGCGTGTTCCGTGCAGCGCCGTTTCAACTCGCGTGCTGTCCTGTTTCACAAGTGTGGGCGGTGACCCGAGGCGCGTTCGACGTTTGGCAGTCATCGACAAGTTGCGACGGCCTCGTAAGCGCCGCGACACAATCCTGCCCAAGCCGGTCAGCCCGAATACGTTCCCACACAGCTCGGGGCGGCTCACACCCGTTTGCGCTTTGTGACTTGCCCCTTAGGCAGCGGCGTGAAGCGCTTCACGCCTTGGACAACGCCCGGCAGAAAGCTTCTTCAGCAGCCTGAAGAAACGAGCGGGTGCATGGCACTCGCTACGCGGACGCGGGCAGATGCCGAAGCTCAACCGAGGCGCCGCCACCGCATGGCGCAGGATGGATTTCGGAATCAGCGCAGACCGCGCCGGCACGCTGTCGCTCGACTCCGCCAAGCTGGTCAAGACGCTTGCCGCCGCGGCGGCCCGCGTTACGCTCGCGCGCGTCAGTCATTCGCGCGCCCCCTCCGCTAGAAGTACGGGCGATGCCGTTCACCCTCTTCCGACAACTCGTCGTGCGATGCAGGCGAGCCGCGCCGGGGCTCGCTGCGGCGCTGGAAAATGCCATCAAGCCAGTCACCGATCTCGCGCAGCAGCGGCTCGATGCCCCGGCGCTCGCGCGGCGCGGCGAAGGCCGCCCGAGGATCGACCGCTCGCGCCGCCAGAGCCTGCTGGAAAAAGTCGCCGACGACGTACAGCGCGCTGTGGCCGCCCTGGCCCCAGTAGGCGCTGCGCATGGTCACCCGGTTGTCGTTGAACCCGACCCACGCGCCCCCGACGAGCTGTGGGTGCATCAAGATGAACCAGGCATCGGCATTGTTCTGGGTCGTCCCCGTCTTGCCGGCCACGTCCGCACGAATGGCGAAGAGGTCGCGGATGGCAGTGCCGGTGCCCTCTTCGACGACACCGCGCATCGCATCTATGAGCGCGTGCGAACTGGCGATGGAGATGGCAGGCTCGGGCTGTGGCCCGAACTGCACGAGCACGCGACGGTGCCGGTCCTCGATGCGGGTGATGAGCAGCGGCTCGATGTAGTGACCCTCGTTGGCGATGGTCCCGTAGGCGTAAACCATCTCCTTCAGTGTCACCGGGCTCGTGCCCAGCGCGATGGACGGCACGGCGGTCAAGGGGCTTTGCCGCACCCCCATGTCGCGAGCGATTTTGGCCACCCGCTCCGGGCCAATGCGTTGCACGAGCTGGGCAGTGATGGTGTTCTTCGACTGGGCCAGTGCGTCGCGCAGGCTCATCGACTGGCCGCTGGTGGCGTCACCCCCGTTCGGCCGCCAGACCTCGCCGTTGTCGAGCGGAACCTCGACCGGCAGGTCCACGAGCGTGTCATCCGGCCTCGCGCCTTGCTCGAAGGCGGCGCCATATACGAAGGGCTTGAACGTCGAGCCGGGCTGGCGGCGCGCCTGGTGCACATGGTCGAACTGGTCATGACGGAAATCGCGACTGCCGACCCAAGCCTTGACGTGCCCGTTTCGCGGATCGATGGCAATGAATCCCGCCTGCAAGCGCGTCTTGTCCTCACGCAAAGCCTTCATGAACGATACGTCGTCCTTCAACCTCGCAAGCGCTTGCGCGTCATCGAGCCCTGCGTCACGTGCAGTCTGGTACGCCGCCGACTCGCGGACGAACGCGTCCACGAGATCGTGCCGTGCGCCCCAGAAGTGCGCGAACGGCTCAACCTTGCGGCGGTAGGACGCATAGGCAGAGAGGTCGGTCGACAACACCCGCGGCGAGCGCATCCCCCATTCGACGTCGGCCACCGTCTGCAAGGCCTGAGCCTGCCGCGCCACTGCAATGTTGGCCAGGCGCTGCAAACGCGAATCAAGCGTCGTGTGCACCACGAGGCCATCGGCGTACAGGTTGTAGCCATTGCGATCAGCCCACTCGACGAGCCATTTGCGCAGGTGCTCGGCGAAGTGCCACGCCTGGCCGACAGCCTCGCGTTGGCGCTCGAAGTCGAGCCGCAGCGGCCGGCCTTTCAGCGACTCGTAGCGCGCCGGCGACAGCGTGCCGTGCTTGACCATCTGCGCCAGCACGATGTTGCGCCGCTTGCGTGCCCGTTCCGGGTTGAGCACTGGGTTGTAGTAGCTGGTGCCCTTGAGCATGCCGATCAAGGTGGCGCTTTCCAGCGTGTTCAGTGCGTGGGCCGACTTGTCGAAGTACGTCCGCGCGGCCATCTCGATGCCGTAGGCGTTGTAGAGAAACGGTACCGTGTTCAGGTAGGTCTCGAGGATCTCCTGCTTTGTGTAGACGGCCTCGATCTTGATTGCGGTGATTGCTTCCTTGAGCTTGCGCGTCAGCGTCGGTGCGCGGCCGATCTCGTCGGGGTAGAGGTTGCGCGCCAGCTGTTGCGTGATCGTGGATCCGCCCTGGCGGTCCCCGGCCAGCGTGTGCAGCGCCGCCGACAAGGTGCGCCAGAAGTCGATGCCGTGGTGCTCGTAGAACCGATGGTCCTCGGCGGCGATGAGCGCTTCGACGACCGACGGTGAGATGCGCGAAAGCTTGACCCATTCTCGGTTCATCCGCCGGAATCCCGCGAGTTCCTTGCCGTCGGCCGAGAGCAGCACCGCCGGATACTCGACCTTGACGCCGCGCAAGTCGGCCGCGCTCGGCGTGAACGGAAGCAGCAACAGTGCGTAGATCAGCACCAGAACGATGGTTGCGGCGCACAGCGTGGCGACACCGCCTAGCGCAAGGCGCAACCGACGCACCTTACCGGCCGTTGGATCCCTTAAAGCAGATCCGTAGGCCGACAGCCTCAAGCCCAGCCGTCCGTTCAAAGCCCGGCTCCAACCGTTACCGGCCATCGTCGTCAATCGGTCGAGAAACAGCTTGAGCATGCGCAACATGTGATCAGCGGAGGGTGCTGGTTTCCTCAGTATCGCGTCCTGGTAACGGGCTCGCGCTCGATGCGCCGTGGATCACCCGCCATGCCGTGTTGGGCCGGCGGATGTACAAAGTCACCATGCTGATGGGTCCGGGCAGAACGGTGGACGCGATGGTCGCCGACGTCAGCCGCCTTCTGAACGCATGAGGCTTTCCCATCCACGACAAAGGAAGGAACGACATGCTCTTCAAGAACCACACGCTTCCCGCCTTGGTGCTCGCGCTGGGCGCTCTCGCGGCAACATCCGCTCCCGCCGGCTCGGTGACCTTGATGCACGTGCACGGTCTGTCGTACAGCACGGACGGCAAGCAGCTGGTCATACCGAGCCACCACGGCCTCGCGATCTACGCAGACCAAGGCAGCGGGGCCAACCCACGACTACATGGGCTTCTCAGCCACGCGCGACACGCTGTACAGCAGCGGCCATCCCGCACCGGGCTCTGGGCTGAAAAACCCGTTCGGCCTGATCAAGAGCACCGATGGTGGCAGGACATGGCAGAAGCTCGGGCTCGAAGGCGAATCGGACTTCCACCTACTGGCAGCCAGCCACCGCACCAACGCCGTGGTCGTGTTCAACCCACAGCCGAACTCGCGCATGAGCCAATCCGGCATCTACCAGACGCGCGACGATGGTCTGCAGTGGCAGCGCGCCGCGGCCAAGGGTCTCGGCAAGCAGCCCAACAGCCTGGCGGTGCATCCCACCGACGCCAGGATCATCGCCGCCGGCACGGCCGACGGCCTGTACTTGTCGCGTGATGCCGGCGAGAGCTTCGACAGGGTGGTCGGCGGCGCGCGCGTGCTCGCCGAGACCTTCGACCTCGACGGCCAGCAGCTGTGGTTCAGTAGCCACGCTGGTCAGGCGGCGCTGTCGCGGATCGCGCTGAAGCCCGGGGCCAAGGCCGAGGCAGTGCCGATGCCGGCGCTGACAGAGGACGCTGTGGCCTACATCGCGCAGAACCCGGCGCGACACAACGAAATCGCCATCGCGACGTTCAAGCGAAGTGTGTTCATCAGCAAGGATCAAGGCCGCACATGGACACAGATTGCGAAGGAAGGATCGACCGGTGAATGACGCCAACAAGCGAACTGCGTTAACTCTGAGCTTGATTTCAAGACGCGCCGCTTGGCGCGCAAAGTCGAACGTCGGCCGGAAGGCGACTTCGATGGCAACCCGTCCCGCCAGCCCTTCGACACAGCGCAGTAGCCGGTGGCAGTGAGGATCCTCGCGACCGTTGGCGCCGGCCTATCATCGGCCAATGCCGTCACGCAAGAAGGAAAGCGCCGCGAAGAACGGCGAGGCCATCGACGCTGCAGCCCAGGTGCTGCGGCAGTTCCGCATCGTCTTCAACGCCGTGAAGTCCCACTTCCAGCAAGTGGAAAAGCGCGCCGGCATCGGCGGCGCGCACGTGTGGGCCCTCAGCGTGGTGCGCGAGCGTCCCGGCATCGGCGTGAGCGACCTGGCGCGCACGATGGACATCCACCAGTCGACGGCCAGCAACCTGGTGAAGTCGCTGGGCGAACGAGAGCTGATCAAGGCCAAGCGCAACGAAGACGACCGGCGCACGGTCCAGCTGCACCTTCTGCCCGATGGGGTAAAGGTGCTGCGCAAGTCGCCCGAGCCTTTCGCCGGGGTGCTGCCGCAGGCGCTGGCAAACCTGGACGACGCCACCCTGCGCCGCTTGTCCAGGGACCTCGCGCGCCTGATCGCCGAGCTGCGCCCTGATGACGACCGAGCCGCGCGCAAGCCGCTCGCCGAGCTCTGACGCCCAACGGTCACGTCAAACGCCTGAACTCCTCCATCGTCTACATTTGCTCGAATGTAGTTCGAGGCGTCGGAGGTTCTTCATGAACGGCAACGTCAAGAGACCGGGGCTCGGCAGCCCCCGGGACCGGCTGGCGCCCCTCGCAGGCGGCTTGGTCGGGGGCGTCGCCCTGTGGCAGCGCCGGCCCGCACCGGCCCCGGCGCTGTCGTCCGTACCCGGAATCAAGCATCCCATCGAGGCCGTGGCTTCGGCCGCGCCAGCCACAGCGGGACCTCCAGACGTCGCGCAGGCGCTGACCGACCTGCTCGGGCACAAGGCGACCCTCACCTACCTGCAGCTTGACGACTTTCAACGCCGCTTCGTCGCCACGGTAGACAACCTTGACCGCGCACACGCCGCGGCATCGCTCTGGCCGATCAACCCGGCGCCCGAGTTTGCCGATCCGGCCCTCGAGGCGCTGTCCTCGGGCCAGAAGATCATGCTGCGCGACGGGCCGGTCAACGAGCGCCGGCTCAAAGCGCGGCTCCCCGAGTTCCGGCGCGCGATCACACGCCACTCAGACGCCCGACGGTAGCCGCACATCCCGGGCACGTGGAACCTGCATTTGCACCAGACATGGCCTTGCGCGCCGCATGACGCCGATCCCCGACGACATCAGGCGTTTCGTCCTCACCAGCATCCCGTCCGTTCCATACCTGGAAGCGGCCCTGCTGCTGCGCGCACATCCACAACAGACCTACGCGGCGTCGGACGTCGCGGCGCATCTGTACATGCCCGAGCGACCCGCGGCCGACCTGCTGGCGGGCCTGTGCACCGCCGGAATGGCGGAGTGCACGATCTCCGGCAACGAACCGCCGCGCTATCGGTATGGGCCGCGCACGGAGGCGCTCGCGCAGTCGATGGACACGATGGCCGCTTGCTACGCCACCAACCTGCTCGGCGTGACCAACCTCATCCACGACGCCACGCAGAAGAACGCCCAACGCTTCGCTGACGCCTTCAAGCTGCGAAAGGACACCTGAGTGGACAAGATCGTCTACACCCTCTGCGCCCTCACGTCCGCCGCGTGCGCATGGCTGCTGTTGCGCAGCTACCTGCGCGGCCGCTTTCGCCTGCTGCTGTGGAGCGGGCTCTGCTTCGTCGGGCTCACGCTGAACAACGTGCTCCTGGCGCTGGACCGGCTCGTCTTCACGGCGGTGGACCTGTCGAGCTGGCGCCTTGCCGTCGCGCTCGTCGCGATGCTGCTGCTCGTCGGCGGCCTCGTGCTCCAGGATTCCTCGAAGTGAGGGGCGATGCGATGAACGAAGCACTGCTCGGTGGCATCGCAGTCGCGAGCTTCGTCGCGGGCCTCTTCTTCCTGCGCTACTGGCTCAGCACACGCGACCGCTTCTTCCTTTTCTTCATGCTGTCGTTCTGGATCGAGGCAGCCAACCGCATCAACATGGCTTTCACTCGGTCGTGGAACGAAGACACGCCGGTGCACTACGTCGTGCGCCTTGTGTCGTACGGCCTGATCCTTGCGGCCATCTGGGACAAGAACCGCGCGGGGCGGCGGTAGGCAGCGATGGACCTTCCTATGCCGGATGTTCTGACTGCGGCCTCCGACCTGGGCTGGCCGCTCGTGACCCGCTATCTCGGCATCGACCTCGTGGACCAGCTCGCGCCGCTGGCGGCCGCCACGCTGCTGCTGGAGATCCTCGGCCCGGTGGTGTTGCAGTTCGCGCTGCGCAGGGCCGGCGAGGCGGCGCAGCCCCGGAAGCCCTGACGATGCCGCTGGAGACCTTTAAGACCTCTGAGTCGCTGACGCTCGGCGTCGAGCTCGAACTGCAGCTCGTGAGCCTCTCGGACTTCGACCTGGTCGAAGCAAGCCCCGACATGCTCGAGCTGCTGTCGCGCCGCGCGTTCCCCGGCACCGTCGTGCCCGAGATCACCGAAAGCATGATCGAGATCTCGACCGGCGTGCACTCGCGGCACGACGAGTTGCGCGCACAGTTGCGCTGCATCCGCGACGCGCTGGTCGCGGCCGGCGACGGGCTCAACGTCGGCATCTGCGGCGGCGGCACGCATCCGTTCCAGCAGTGGGCGCAGCGCAGGATCTTCTCGAAGCCGCGCTTCCGCGAGGTCTCAGCGCTGTACGGCTACCTGGCCAAGCAGTTCACGATCTTCGGCCAGCACGTGCACGTGGGTTGCACGTCGGGCGACGAGGCGCTGTTCCTGCTGCACCGCTGAACCGCTACGTACCGCGCTTCATCGCGCTGGCGGCAGCGTCCCCGTTCGTGCAGCGCAGCGACACGCTCTTCAACTCGGCACGGCTGAACTCGGTGTTTGCGTTCCCGCTCAGCGGCCGAGCGCCCTTCCTGCTGCGCTGGGACGATTTCGGCCATGACTACTTCGCGCAGATGGAGCGCACCGGCGTGGTCAAAAGCATGAAGGACTTCTACTGGGATATCCGGCCCAAACCCGAATACGGCACGATTGAGCTGCGCGTGTGCGACACGCCGCTCACGGTCGATCGCGCCGCACCGTCCACTGTTCCAGCGGCTGCACCTTGAACCGGCAGCGCAGCACGACCGCGCTGTCGTCGAAGCGTTCGACGCCGGCCACCTCGAGATCGTTTAGCAGCTTCGGACCAAAAGTCTCGTCCGTGCGCATCTGGGCCCCGACCTGGCGCATCAGCCCGATGACGTCCTCGACGTTCTGCCGGTAGGGGACACGTCGATCACGGCCTGCGCGTAGAGGCGGCTCATGTTCGTCACGGTCGTGATCAGGCCGTTGGGGACAAAGTGCACGTTCCCGTCGTAGTCACGCAGCCGCACGTGTCACAGCGTGATGTCCTCGACCAGGCCGCCGATGTCGGCGACCTTCACCACGTCTCCGGTGCGAATCTGGTCTTCGAAGAGGATGAAGAAGCCGGTGAAGTAGTCGTTCACGAGGCTTTGCGCGCCGAAGCCAATCGCCAGGCCGACACGCCCGCCGCCCCCAGGATCGGCGCCAGCGACACGCCCACCTCGGCCAGCACGAGCATCACCGCCACGGCACCGATGACCAGCGCGACGAGGTATCGGATCACGCGTCCGACCGTCTCGGCACGGCGCGCCACGTCGGCGCCGCCGATGTGGTCGGCGATGTGAATGCGCATGCGGCGCACCATCTTCTGCAGCACGACGATCGCCACCCACGCGGCGACGAGGATCAGCCCGATGCGCAGACCCGACATTGCCGGAGCGCTCCAGCGCTGCCAGTCGATGCGCCCGAGAAGCGCGACGATAGATTCCATCGGTCAGGCCTCCACGAGGTCGAGCAATCGGTGCAGCAGGATGGCGACCTCGGCGTGACCATCGAGGAAGAACCGCGCCCGCGAGCGCGGATGGTCACGGCCGACGCGCACCGTCAGCCAGTCCGCCGAAGCTCACTCGCCGGCCGGCGAGTGCTTCACCTGCTCGCGCGTCAGCCGCAAACGCAGACGACGCTCCGCCCAGCTCACGTCGACCACGGCTGCCGGCTCGACCAGCACGCGGCCGCCCGGCCACCAGCGTTGCGCATCGACGATGAAGTGACGGATCGCCCAGGTTTCGTCGTCCATCGCCAGATCGTCGAGGTCGCCGGCGTCGCCGTCCACCGCTTCCACGCGATAGCCGAGCACGGCGCGGCCGCTGCGCAGGTGCGAGTGCTTCGCGGCCTCTTCCTCGGCGGCGGCCAGCCGCTCGTTCTCCAGCGCCTGCGCAGGATCAACCGACATCGGTACGACACCGGGATAGATGCCGGCGCCCCACAGCATCGGCCCCGACCAGTAAGGCGGGTACCCATAGTGCAGTGCGTGGGCGATTTCGTAGTGCCTCGACACGGGCTTGTCGGCATCGACGTCGGGGCTGTTGGCCACCTGCTCCCGCGTGAGGTCCACGTGCAGCCGGCCGATGGCGGCCACCGGCCGCCTGACCGATGCCGGCGACAGCAGCACCCGCTTGGAGGCCAGCCAGTCGCCGGTCTCGACCACCACGTAACGCGCGCCCCAGCGCTCGTCATCGAAGAACACGTCGATGACCGACCCGACCTCGCCGTCGTCGGCCTCCACCTTCCAGTTTCGCAATGCGGTGAGCTTGATCAGCACGGTCGTCTCCAGTGGCTGTCCAGGCTCGTTGGGTCGCTGCGCGGCGCCAGTGTTCCGCGTCCGGGGCTCAGCCGGCATGGTGGCGCTGGACGCCGCGCCTCGATATGTTAGGGACCAACCTTCAAGCTTGAGTGATGCACGCGCTCTACAGGGCTAAAGTTTGCGTCGACTGAAGTCGCTCGCAGACTTTGGCCGCGTAGCGCGCGAAAACTGCTCAAGCTTTAGCTGCCTGTCGCACGTCCAAAGTCCAACAGTCTCCTAGGAGCCGAAACTGAGATCGATGTCCAACTCCGACGCCACGTCGGTGCCGTTGCGCCGCGCGGGCACGAAGGCAGTCTGCTCGAACACGCGCAGTACGGCCTCGGTCACGTTGTCCGCCTCGGACGTCTCCAGGACCTGCACGTCTGTCACGCGACCGTGGTCATCGATCAGCAGGCGAATTCGCATCGGCAGGCCGCTGAAGGCCAGCCCCTGCAGCTGGTCCAGATCGGGTGCGGAGCGCGGATGCGACGCCAGCTGCACCCCCGCGTCGGCGGGCGCGGGGGCCGATATCGCCGGCCCCTCCGCCTTGGTCAGGCGATGGTCGGGTGGCCGCAGCGCCGGGGCGCTGGTTTGCCGGGACGGGCTCGTCGCGCCTTCCCGCAATGGCTGCAGCATGCGCACGCTCACGGCCGCGGCGTTGCCCGCCACCAGCCCCGCTGTCCCAGGCAGGGGCGCGGCCTCTACGTTTAGGACGCGCAGTGCCACCAGGTGCACCACGGTCGCTAACGTACAGGCGGCAAACAGGCTGCTGCGCGGCAGAAAGCCGGCATCGCTCCCGTCCGCTTGCTGCGCCACCGGTCAGTCCGCCGTGGTGACGCCGCGCCAGTTGAGCTGCTTGAGCCCACCTGCGGTGCTGAGGTTGGCCGGCGCCTTGCCGATCACCGGCGTGCCCTTGGCATCGCCGCCGACATAGAGTCGCAGCTTGCCGCTCACACGGTTGATGGCCACCTCGGTGAAGATGAGGACGCCATCGATCGGCGTCACTGACGCCACCAAGGCGCCGCCCTCGCCCTGGGTGAGCACGGTTTGACCGTCGGCAAAGGTGGCCGCATATAGCGTTCCTTTGCCGCCGGGCTTGCAGACCTCGCCGTCGGGCAGGTTAGCGACGAACGCCACGATGCCACGGTTGGCCGTCGGCGTTACGTTCACTCGCTGGGCGATACCGTTGGACGTCGGCAGATCGAAGTACCAGCCCATCGCGGAGACCGGCGCACTGCCTATGCCTTCGAGCAAATTCGTGTTGGGCTCCAGCGTGCGTCCGTCGACCGGAAAGCTTACGCCGGTGGGCAGCGTGGATTTTGTATAGAACTTGCCGTAGCCACCCTTGCCATCGACGATCGCATAGAACGACTGGACGCTGCTGTTGCGCATGTCGCTGTCGGCCAGCAGCTTGCCCGTGCCAATCAGCACATAGCGCTTCTTCGAGCTCGGATCCACCTCGACGAGCGGGCGCGCGCTGACCGGCTGCGCTTCGCGGGAGGCGTTGGTCAGGGTGGCGATGGATTCCGGCGGACCGTAGTCGCCAACGGTTCCGGTCAGGTCCAGCCGCCAAACATTGCCCATCAAATCCCCGGCGTAGACAGCATCGGCCGTCATGTCGCTGTAATCGGGCACATAGGCCGTGTGCTCGCCGATGTTCAGGGGGCTCGCCACGGAGCCCTTCGGCGTGGCCACAGCCTCAAGGAGTGCGCCATTGCGCGGATTGACGATGAAGAAGTAGCCGACACCGTCGCTGTTGTTGTAGCCCGAGGTGAAGATGACTACCCAGCCGTGCTTCTTCGTCTTCACTACGCTCGGTCGGCCGTAGCTGTAGCCCATGCGCGGGTCAGTGAACTCCCACAGCACCTTCCCGGCCACGTCCGGTTCGCTGGTCCACGTGGTCGGGTCGGTCACGTCGATCGCGTAATAGCCCTTGCCGCCCTTGCCAAGGCCGCCGATCACCAGCGTGCGCCAGTCGGGGTCTGTGCTGGTCGCGCCCTTGGTGCGCGAAAGATCGACGTCATAGTAGTCCGGCGTCGAGTCAACGAAATAGCGGTGGCTGTAGACGGCCTTGCCGAGGCTGGACAGCCCGGAGGTACCCGCCGTTTTGCTGTCGCCATACACGAAGCTGGGCACGTAGGCGAACAGTTCCTGACCGGAGGTCACGTCATCAATGGAGCCGTCGAACGCATGCAGCATGCCGTCGTTCGCACCGACGTATACCACCGTCTTGCGCTCAGAGTATGTCGTCTTGAATGCCGCGTAGCCGGGGTTGTAGACGTCGTGGTAGGGAAAGGCCGGCGCACCAACAGCCACAGGCTTGGAGTTGACGATGTCGCCAAGCAGATGCTCGCGATTGCGGTACACGCCGCCGTTTTTCAGTTCCTGCGCTGTGTCGCCGCGCAGGTAGCTGATGTAGTTGGCCACCGAGTCCGGCTTGCTTTCCACGCCCGGCACATTGGCGAACGTCGAGTAGTTCGTGCGGCTGCTCAACGTCGCCCCGGACAGTGACGAAAGCGTGAATGGAAGCGCGGCACCGGCGCTGGTGCAGCACGTGACGATCTTTCGCCCCGTCGCGCCGTTGGCGTCGAGCAGGGCACGAGCGTCCCATTTCTGCTCCGTCGTCGGCGTACCTTGACCATCGAAGGTCACCTTCGTCGCGGTGATCTGACCAGTCCAGTTGCCGGGGTTGTACGAGGCTGCATACGAGACCGTGCCGGCCTTGGCCACGTTGGGCGATTCCGTGGACAGCACCGTGCTCGCGAAGTCATCGGCCTCGCTGGCAATCTTCTCGAAGGCTGCCTGGAGACCCTCGATCATCTTGTCCGCCTGGCTGGCAGCGAAGTAGTTGTCGGGCCGCTTGTCGATCAGCTTGTCGGTGGTGTCCTCGAGGACATCCTTGTTGGTGTACCAGGCGCCGTCCTCGAGGGTCGTGCTCGAATTCCCTTTCGAGTAGGGCGAGAAGCCTTCGGGTGGCGTGAAACCACCGTACTTGGCCGCAAGCCAATACATGTTCTTGCTCTTGTTCTTGTATCTCTCGTACTCCAGCACGTCGAGCCAGTAGGTGCTGATGGTCTGCTTGTCCTGAATATCGGCGCGGAAGTCCACCGTGTGCGCGTCGTAGGCCAGCCCGGCGATGTAGAAGGAGTTGCTCTTGTCTTTGTTGGGTGCTATGCCGGCCAGACCGGAAATGCCTTCCAGAGTGCCGACCATGTTCGTGGCCTCGGTAACGTCTTTCGAGGTAATGGTCGGCGCAGGCGACGAACCCTCGTTACTGGTCTTGCCCGTCGCGCCCTCGAAGTTGCGGTCCGTGTGAGTGTTGACGTCGCCGATGCCGAGGATGAAGTTCTTCTGGCAGCTGTAGAGGATCGGATCATCCCAGTTGGTGATCACCGGGAAACCGTCGGCGTTCTTGTCGTTGGTTCCATCGGTGTAGCTTTTGAGGTTGCCGGCGTGCTTGTAGTAGCGCAGACCGGCGTAGTACAGCTCGCTGACCGGATCGAACGACTTGTAGTCACGCGACGTGCTGCCGAACTTGTTCAGGTAGTTCACCACGCCGCTGTTGAGCACAGCGCCGCTGCTCAAACTAAAGGTGCTCATGGTCGCCCTCGCGTCCGGCTCATCTGGGTTCGGCGCGAATACGCCAGTGGCTGCATCCCACTCGGCATTCGGGTTGGCGACCGGGGTGGAGCCGGGCACGGTCTTGTTGGGACCGACGTACTTCATGCGCGCACGCATCACGCCACCGTCACGCTGCAGCAGCTTATTGTAATCGGGCACGGTCAGATAGCCGAAGGCGGAGAAGCGCAACTTAGACGAATAGGCCTGCATCAGCCCTTCGGGCTTGTAGTTGCTGCCGTAGGCGGTGCAGTTCGACTCGACGCCGACGCCGGGGTCGCAGACCTTGACGCGGATGTAGACCTTGTAGACCTTGGCCTCGTCAGCCGTCTTGGCCGCCGTGCTCTGCGCGTCGTAGTACAAGGATGTCGAACCGTCGGGCGTCAGTGGCTGGATGGGCGTGCCGGGCGAGCCCACGTCCACGCACTTCGTTCCCCTCCGGCAAGGGGTGTTTATGTCGGGGTCGGCGACACCGACAACAGTCTTCTTGCCGGTAATCAACATGGCCGTCCCCTGGTGCCATACCTTGGTCGTTGCCGAGGCCCAGTCGAAGGGCGTGGCGCCACCGATCAGCGTCGAACCGGCGATGGTCTTGTCCGGCGCGTTCGCGGGCGTCTGGGCACCGCTGTTGAAACTGTAGGTCTTTTCGAGGATGGTGCTCGTGGCCGTATCCACCGCACGATGCCCGCCCGTCATCCCCTTGCGAAAGGCGTCCAGCACGCCCATCGAAGCCCAGTTCAGAAAGTTGCCGCTCCACAGCGCCTTTGACGAACTGCTCGAGCACGCATGGTTGCTGGCCTTCGAGTCAGGAACAAAGTAGCTTTCTGATGGCGTGGATGAGTTGTAGCTGTAGCGGTAGCACTTCCCAGGGTCGAAGTAGCCGATGTACGTGCTGGAGGTGCTGTAGTCGGCGTGGTAGGCGGGGCTCAACGCGGTCGGGAACTCCACCGACAGCGCCAGAAGCACGTTGCCCGGCACGTTCGCCGTCGAGAACAGTGGCTGGTCGGCCAGGTCGATCGCGCGGCTGGCCAAGGGCACCGTCGTGAGCAGCGCCGCAAGCAAGGCTGCAAATCGGAGGGAGCGTGCGCCGGCACGGCTCGAAAAGTTGCGCAGTGTGTCCATGGGCAAAGTCTCAGAGCGCGAAAGTGGATTGGAAGAAGGCCTGGGTGCTGCGAGGGCCGATCACCCTCACGCTGATGCGGTACACGGGCCGCTTCTCGCCGCCGGGTTTGCGCAGCCAACTGGAACCGCCCTCGTCGGTGTCGGTGGTGGTGACCTCGCAACTCGCATCGCTGAACTCGCCGCTGGCGAGGCACAGGCGGTCGATCACATAGCGCACGGTCACCCCGTTCTCGCCCAGGTCCGCAGCCGTCAGCCTGAACTTTGTATAGGCGTCGTCGCTGATCAGCACCTGCGGGATGCCGTTGGCGCTGGTGGCCAACCTCGACGCTGAGTAGTTCAGCGAAAGCTGGTTGGCGTTGCGCGCCGTCTCACCGGACAGTCCACCGGACATCAGGAGGGCGCGCGCTTTGACAAAGCCGCGCTCGGCCTGGTTGGTCAGGTCGCGCTGGAAGGCCAGGTTGCCCGCGAGCACGGCCGACGTATCCGACAACCGCAGCATGGCGAATGCCGCGAGCATGAGCAGCACCAGGGCCAGAAGGGTGCCGATGAGGGCGACACCCTGCTCCCGGTGTGGCAGCGCGCGGCCCTGAGGAGGCAGGTGGTACATAAAGCTCACGGAAGGTTGTTGCGAACGGGAATCGTCGATTCCAAGGTGCGGTAGCGGTAGCGGCGCTCTTCTGCGCTCAGCGTGCGCTTGTGCTCGACGGTGGTGCCCAGGTCCGTGAAAAGTTTGAGGCTGTCGCCCGAGACCTCGTCGCGCTCGGGAAGCGAAGTGCGCAGGATCAGGCCGATACGCAGCGCCTTGATGTTCCTAAGCTTGGCGGCGGCATCGGCGCTTCCGCTGGAGAGATCGTCGACCGTGTGGCCGCCATCAGGGTCGGACGGCGACACCCAGTCGTCGACGATGTCGTCCGAGTCCTTATCGATGCCGTAGAGCGCGTGCAACTCGAACACCCCTTCTGCCACGGCCTGCAAAGGCGTGTCCCCGGTCCGCAGCAGGTCGTAAGTGAAGAGGGCGTTGTGGTCGCCCACCCCCATCAGCACAAACTCGGGCGGGCGGCCGAGCGACACGTTCCCCAGCACGGTGGCAGTGCCGGTGTCCGCGAAACCCTCCATCGACGTATTGCTTACGCTCTCCTGATGCCACGCGCCGGACAGCGTGAGCACCTGCGATACACCGGTGGTCGCATCGGAACCGACCTGCGAGACCAGGCAGGGGGCGGCGCCACCACCGGCGGCCGGCTGCGTGCTGCTGACCAGCAGGATATCGTTGGCGCTGAAGGCCACCGTGTTGTCCAGTTGCAGCTGATCGGAGGCGGCCTTCGAGCTGAACATCGTGGGTACGCTGCCGGACGCGCCCGAGGACATCAGCACGAGCACATCGGAGGCCTCGCCACTCGCCGCCGGAGTCGTTTGGCCGGGAAGGATGAGCACGGGCGCAAGCCGAAAGACGCCGGCCGAACCCGGTTTGACTTTGTCAAACGGCTTATCCAGCGTGCCGGCAGGCAGGACCTGCGCAGCGGACTTCGCCGCATGCAGCGGACAGCCGTATGCATAGTCTGCCGTGCCGGCCAAGCCCGCGCCCGCACTGCGCACGCGCCGGTCGATCTGCATGAGCGCCAGCGCGCCAGCCTTCTCCAGATCCGATGTGGCGTTGTGCGTGCGCCGCCGCCCCTCGAAACTGCTCATCACGAGGGACACCGCCAGGGTGATGATCAGGCCGATCAACAGCGCCACCATCAGCTCGACCAGCGTGACGCCCCGCTGAAAGCGGGCATTCAATCTGTTCGTCACGGAAGCACCACCTGCGTCAGATATTTTTGGTCCGGTTCTTTCTCGCTCAGGCGCGTCGGCGGCCGCCAGGCGATCGTGATCGTGACGACACCGTTGGCGTCCGGCTCGCTGACCTCACCCACGCCGCCCGGCAAACCGGCGGTACTTGTGTCCCTCACGCGGTCGTTCCAGTCCTCGAGCTGCTTCTCAGACAGGCTCGTCGTCTGGTTCACCCACATCTGGGTCACCAGTTCGTTGGCCAGGTTTGCTGCGCGTGTGCGGTCGCCGGCCTGTGTCTCGATCTGCACCGAGCGCGCCTGTAAACCCACGAGCCCAAGCACGCCGAGCGAGAAGACAAGCAGCGACACGAGCACCTCGATCAGGCCGACACCTCGGTTCGAGGCTTTCGGCGGATAGGTGGGAACGCGGCGGTTCGAGCGATGTGATTGGGGCATCGTCAGCATCCGTCAGGGGCGGTGTCGGACAGGGTCTTGGCCGGATCGCATAGGCGCACGCGGCCGCCGAGATAGACGCGCACCAGCAGCGAGCGACCGTTGGCGCGCGTGAGCAGGTATTCGGTCGGCTCGGATACGTCGTCGGTGGGCGCAGTGCATCCGGCACCCATGCCGGTGTCATGGGCCGTCCGCGTCGCCTGGCGCCCCTGGCTGTTGAAGCACAGCAAGGCGGAGCCGGTGATCGTCACGTTGTTCTGTGTGCCGACGCTCGTGGCCCGGATGAGATCGTCGGGGCCCGCCTCCTCATCGGAGCCGGACAGGGGGAGCGTGCGCACATACCAGTTGCCGCCGTTGGCCGCCGGTGCGGCGTTCCACTTTGGGGTGGCACGGGTCAGTGCCAGCACTGTCGTGCGACCGCGCGAGATGGCGGTGGACTGGGCCAGGCGGACAGCGCTGAGCAGGTCTTCCGCCGTGTTGCGGATACTCGCGTCCACCAGCCAGGTGCCCAGTGAAGGCACGGCTGCGAGCATCAACAGGGCAACGATCGCGATCGTCACCATGAGCTCGACGAGCGTGAAGCCACCGGCGTGCCGGCGCACCGGCAGAGGCTTCAACACGTGCCGCCCTTCTTCATGATCCAGCAGGTGTAGCCATCACCATCCGGCACGCTGCCCCAGTCGGGGGGCAAGTGTTTGGTGAACTGGTTGCCGTTGTGGTCCATCGTGTAGATGAAGCCGGTTGTCATCCCGCTGCCCGTGGCGCGCAGTCGATAGCTGGTGGCCTCGAGCGAGAGACAGTCGATCGCGAAGGTGCCCAAGGTGCTGCTGGCGGCGCAGGGGCTGCGGATCGTGCCGCTGACGTTCTTGTAGGTGCGGTTATCCTGGTAGTACTGCTCCATGCGGGCGCGCAGCGACGAGAGCGCGTTGGTGGCATCGGCAAGGCGACTGCGAACGATGTAGTCGGTGTAGGCAGGCACGGCCACGGCCGCGAGGATGGCCACGATGGCCACTGTGATCATGAGCTCGATGAGCGTGAAGCCGGCAAACAGAGCGCGGCGCCGGGCTTGCGGAGATCGTGACAAAGAGGAACGGTCGAAGAAGTGGGGCACGCTCGGGGTTCCTGTGAAACGCCTTTCAGGGCGCATGTCGCGAGTTTCAGGCAAGCCGAGGCCGTTACACCTCCACACATCTGCCGTCTGGTGCCGCTCGTCGGAAAGCGACGGCAGCAGCATTGCGCTCGCTCCCGCCCGACAGGTCTGCAACGGCCCACCGATCCCCGGCGCAGGCCTCAGCGCTGCGCACCGTGGTTGTTACCACCCCCGGGGCCACCGCGGATGGCGGCTGCAACGCCCAACCCAACGAAGCTTAGGCTCGCGAGCAGCAGCACGACGTAGACGAAGCGCAGGCCCAGGTCGGCGAGCATGGGCCCCGCGATGTTGGGCAGGATCTCGCGCACCACCACGTAGCCGGTGCTCTCGCCGCGCGTGCGCGCCACGGTGACGTAGTCCAGCGCATTGATGTTGACCGTTGACCGCCAGCGAGCGCGCCATGCGGAAGGCTCCGGGCATAGATGATCGCCGCGGTGACGATGAGCGTCGGCACCGACGAACCGAAGCCGGCAACCATCAGCAGCGCGAACATCTTGCCGGGGATCGCGGTCAGCGTGTTCAGCGTGCGGCTCAAGCTGCCGATCCAGCGGTTGCTGGCCGCCGCCAGCAACGCCAGCGGCGTGCCCGTGCCGCCTGGCCAGCAGCGTCGCGATGAAGGCCACGCCCACCGTGTAGCGGGCGCCTTCGACCACGCGGGCCAGCATGTCGCGGCCCGAGGTAGGGTGCCCGGCCAGTGGGCGGCGCTGATCGGTGCGAATACGGCCCCGCCTCCGGCCGCACCGCTGCGCGACAGCAGCGCCGGCCCGGCCCAGCGCAGCAAGCGCCCAGAAGGCGATGATTGCCAGACCGGTCCAGCCCGACGGGCCGAAGGCTGCGAGCCGCGCGAGCCAGCGCGAGGCCGGGCGGTTCAGATCTATCGCCGCCAACCCGCCAATCCGCCGGCTTCACACGGCCCTACACGAAGCTCTACCGCAGCGAAGCCGCGAAGGCCGGATCGCTGCAGGAGACTTTCGATGCCCTGCGCCCGAACATCGACTACCGGTCCGACGCGCTGGCCTGGAACGTGACCGAGAGCGTCCTGCACGTCATCCACGACGGCCGCGGCGCCACGCTGCCCTAAGACGCCTCATCTCTGCGCGGGCGCGACCGATCGGTTGATGGCGGTCCCGGGTTGGCACCGGGCCGGCTGCTACAGCCTCGACGCCGCGCAAATAGCGTAGAAAGCGCAGGCCTGCGCGACCGTCGACGGCGCAGCTTAGGCGCGCGGTCGCGCAGCGCTTGGTGCCCTTGTGGGGCCGCAAATCGACAGGCTCGTGCGCCAACGGGGCACACACCAGCAGATGCCGCGGCCGCTCGGCGCCGCCTTCGACGACACCTCCGACTCGCATGAACGCATCGTCTCTTCGTCTGGAAAGCGACTTCCTTGGCAGCTGCAGCATCCCATGCACGGATGGCTCGGTTGGGACTCAGGCTGGCGCCGTCGATTGGCGCTTGCCAGCCTGCCAGCGATTGAGGATGGCACGCGCGTCGTTGCGCGCGGGGTCTGTCGCGGAGTCGTGCCCGGGGCTCTTCGAGGTGAGCTCGATCACGTATCCGTCGGGATCGCGAAAATAGATTGACTCGATGAAGCCATGATCCGAGATGCCACGCACTTCAAGCCCCTCGCGCCGTGCCTTCGCCAGTATCGCGTCGAGCGCCGGACGCTCTACCTCGAGCGCAATGTGCAGGTCGAAGTCGTGCTGCGCCTTCCACTCGAACGGCATGTCCGGTACCTCGAAGAACGCGAGGAAAGAACCGTCGCCGAGACGGTAGAACGTGTGCAGCGCGCGGGTTCTGCGGCCGGTCTTGGTTTCGCCGATCTCCAGCGTGCAGGCAAGAGGCAAACCAAGGAAGCCCTCGTAGAACCCGCGCGTGCGTTCCGAGTCGCTGCATCGGTAGGCGTTGTGGTGCAGGCCCTTGATGCTGACCCCGCTCATCGCCGCCTCACAGGGCCTCGTAAGTATTGGCGGCGCAGGGCGCGACCCAGTACTGCTGGAAAGGCTCTTGCACCTTGGTCCAGTTGGGGCGCGAGTGCATCGTGTCGAGCCAGCGGCTGACGTTACGCCAGTTCGAGAAGTCTACGTGCTCGACCTCGCCGTGCGACAGTATGCCGGCGCCCAAGTAGTCGGCCAGCGTGATGGTGCTGCCGCACAGGTATTTCTGGCGTGGACCGATGAGCTGCTCGTCGAGGATACCAAGCCAGCGGCGCGCGTTTTTTCGGCCCCAAGCGATGGTGCTGGCGTGCGTCGCGTCGTCCTGACGCTTGTGGTGCGGCAGGGACTGCGGGTAGCAGAAACCGTACAGCAAGTCGCGCGACAGGCCGGTGATGAGCCAGTCCATGCGCTCGTTGACGCGCGCGCGCTGGCGCAGATCGGACGGATAGGCCGCCGAGCCGGTCTTCTCGGCCAAGTAGCGCAGGATCGCCGCGCTTTCGCTGAGCAAGAAGTCACCATCCTGAAGCACCGGCACCTGCTGGTTCGGGTTGATCTGCGAGAACCCGGTTTGCAAGTGCTCGCCGGTGAACAGGTCGACCAGCTGGTAGTCGAGCGCGATGCCCTCATCGGCTGCGAACAGCATGATCGGCCGAGAGGTCGTCGAGACGGGGTGGTAATAAAGCTTCATCGGGGGGCCTCGATTTAGCGAGTCGGCGGATGCCACCGCCAGATTACACCTGTTCCCTGCGCATAGGTTCGTCCGGCGCCGCTGGCAATACCGTCTGGGCGGGCCAGCTAGCGTACTGCCGAGGCGCAGTCCCGCTCGGGCACCTCACACCATAGCAAGGTGAGCCACCACGCGGTTGCCGGAGCACGTTTTAGTCCCGCGACTCTGAGAAGCCCTTCGCCTCCTCGGCGGCGCGACTCCAAAGCCGACACTGGCGTTCGAGCCGTTGCCGTAGGTAGCGGCCCTTGCGGAAACGGGCAACCCGCCCGAAGCATTGCACCTGGGGCGGGTTGTTGGGTCATCCAAGAGCCAAGGCTCTTGTGCGGCCACCGCGGCTCGGCGCCGCAGCGGAGGGCATCTACGAGAAAGAGCAGTGTGCTCCTCGGCCACGCGATCTGGCCGCAGTGGACCGGCTGAAAGATGCGACCCACCCGCAATTCGCTTGGATCGCGCCAGGGAATTCTCCGGACGCGCTGCCCCTGTTCCTGCTTCAACGAGGCGACGCGCGGGCCCTGGCCGCCCAGCTCAGTTGCGAGCAGGACATCGCCGGCGAGAGCGCCTACTCCATGGCAATGATCGCGGAGTTCGAACCCAGCTTGGGCCGGCACGGGCCCTGGTTCTATCGCAGACTCTTCTGGGAGACGGAGCTGATCGGCCAGGTGCTGTACTTGGAGGCCGAGGCCGCTGGTGTCCGCGCCACCGGCATCGGGTGCTTACCCGGTCCACCAAGTCATGGGGTTCAAGGATGCGAGCTTTCAGTCGCTCTACCACTTTACGATCGGAGCTCCGGTCGACGATCCCCGCCTCACCACCTTGCCGCCGTACGACGGAGATCTTCCATGAAGACAGCCTCCAACCTTCTCAAGTCGAAGCTTGACCAGACGGTCTTCACGATCGCCCCCACGTCGTCAGTGTTCGAAGCCGTCCAATTGATGGCGGACAAGAACATCGGCGCACTGCTCGTCACGGAGGGCACGCAAGTCGTGGGCATCATCAGCGAGCGCGACTGCGCCCGGAAGGTCACGCTTAGGCCACGGTCGTCCAGGGACACCCCGGTGCGCGACATCATGACGCCGGATGTGATGTACGTGCGCCCCGAGCACACCACTGAGGAATGCATGGCGCTAATGACTGAAAACCGGCTGCGGCACTTGCCGGTCATGGATGGCGGCAAGCTGCTCGGCCTCATCTCCATTGGAGACTTGGTCAAGGACATCATCTCGGAGCAGAAGTTCGTCATAGAGCAGCTCGAGCACTACATCAGCGGTCAGCGGGACTGACAAGGCGTCCTGCCCGATCCGACCGGCGCGCAAAGCGGGCTGTCAGGCGATCAGCGCGTCGAGCGCCCGCTGGATGGAACCCGGAGCGGTGAAGGCCATGAATGCCAGCCCGACGACCGCGCCGGCAACGTGCGCATCGTGATTCACGCGTCCGATGGGGTCCGTCCCGCGAACACGCTGAACGCGAGGTAGCCGAGAGCAAACAGTGGAGCCGGAATGGGAACCGGAAGCGGGAGAACGAAGATCGACGAGGTCGGAAAGACGATGATCGAGGCAAACAGCACCGCCAGGATGGCACCCGAGGCGCCCAGGCTCGCGTAGCTGGGGTCCTCTCGGTGAATGACCCACGTCGCCATGCTGCTGGCCAGCAGACCCATCGCGTACAGCGCCACGAAGCGCAACGTGCCAATGTGCCGCTCGAGCCCGAACCCGAAGGCCCAGAACGTGAAGCTGTTGAAGATCAGGTGGGCGAGATCGGCATAGACAAAGCCGCTGGTCACCAACGCGGCGTACTCGCGGCGCTGAACCAAGCCGTGCGGTCGCAGTAGGTTTCGCTCGATCAGCCCCGCTGCGGATACAGGCCGAGCAGGCCGATGACCAGGATCGTGGCCAACAGAAGCGCCGCTGCCGGAGCACCGGAGGTCAGGCGTAGAAGCGCTTCCATGACGCGACTCTACAGACGCGGGCGGTTCGGCAACGCAACTGCAACCTCGCCATTTCCGCGAAACAAGACCGTGCGCGAGATAGCGCGAGCGAAGACTGGCTCATGCGCGATTATCGGGAGTTCAGACCACGTTCTTTCCGAGCGATTCCAACCCATACACGATGCCCGCTGCTACACGATCCGCCCTTTCTCCCACACCTGCTCGCGGTGACCCCCCGGCCGTGCTTGCGCCTGAACTTCCGAACCCGCGCCACCTGCGGCGGCTGCCGCCGGGCATCGGCGCGGAGCAGCTGGTGCGGCTTCGGCAGTCGGCCTACCTGCTGCCTCAGGTTCTCAAGTCCACAGACTTCAGCACCGAGACGGCACTGGCGTCGCAGGACCAGCTCGACAAGCTCGGGCTCGTGTGCCTGCAGAAGCAGGCACCCGGCGGCCGGCCCAGCCGGTGGATCGCACCGGCGCTGATGCACACAGCTCTGGCGCACCTGGACAGCATCGGCACAGGCCCGGGCGCACGCCCGCTGATGCTGGCTCGAACGGCGGAGCTGGACACCCTGGGTCTCGCCCGAGAGGGCATCGGCTGGACGCGGCAGGCCAGCCACGTGTTGGCGCTGTCGCAGCCGGGGTGGCGCGTGCCAGTGGTGTTTCGCACGCCGGCCGACGACAAGGCGGTGTACGACTACTTCAGCACCGGCGACCGCGCTGCGCTCAAGGCCACATTGGGCCTTCCGCCGCCCTACCCGCACGCCGCCGCACTGAAGGCCCACCTGGAATTGCTGCTGGAACGCAGCCGGTGGCACGAGCCCAGGCATCTGGACTCGCTGCTGCCCCGCCTCCAGGCCGAGTGCGCCTCACCCTCCAATAGTGCGGACATCGCGGTCTTGATGGCGGCCTGCGCCCGGGTACAGGACCGCTGGGAGCACGGCGTCAGCGAGTTGACGACGCTGGAAGGCCTGAACAGTGAGCTTGCATTCCAGGGCTACCCCGACACCTTCGACATCGCAAGGCGACTGCAGCGCAGCGTCACGCTGTACGTCGGCCCACCCAACAGCGGCAAGACGCATGCGGCTTTCGAGCGGCTGGCCCAGGCGCACGCCGGCGCCTATCTGGCGCCGCTGCGGCTGCTGGCGCTCGAAGGACGCGACCGCCTAGTCGCGCGCGGCGTGCCCTGCTCGCTTCTGACTGGCGAGGAGAACATGCCAGCGGTCGGCGCGCGCGTGGTGTCGAGCACCATCGAAATGGTGGGCACGCGGGAGCCGATCGACGTCGCGGTGGTCGACGAGGCGCAGATGATCTTCGACCCGTCGCGCGGCTGGGCATGGACGCAGGCCATCGTCGCCGTGCCGGCCAACGAGCTGATCATCATCTGTTCGGCCCATGCGGTGCCCGCGATCGAGAACCTGCTCGGCCTGTGCGGCGAGCGCTGCGAGGTGCGGCACTTCGAGCGTAAGCAGCACGTCGAGCTGCTGCCGCAGACGGTGCCGATGGGCTCGCTGAAGCTGGGCGACGCGGTGGTGGCCTTCAGCCGGCGAGACGTGCTGCAGTTGCGCGACTGCATTGCCGCCGACGGCCACCCGGTGTCGGTGATCTATGGCGCGCTGCCGCCCGAGGTGCGCCGCCGTGAGGCCGAGCGCTTCGCGTCCGGCGAGTCGCATGTCCTGGTCGCCACCGACGCCATCGGCATGGGCCTGAACTTGCCGATCCGGCGCGTCATCTTCAGCACCATGACCAAGTTCGACGGCCAGGCCGACCGGCCGCTCGCCGAGTCGGAGGTGCATCAGATCGCCGGCCGCGCCGGCCGCTTCGGCATCCACGAGGAAGGCTTCGTCGGCGTTCTGAAGGACGCCGAACCGAATGCGCTGCGAACGCTGAAGGAACTGCTGCCCAAGACGCCACGCGCGCCGCGCGACTTCAAGGCCCCGGTGGCGCCCAACAACTGGCATGTCCAGACGATAGCCTCACGCCTGCAGCTCACACGGCTGCGTGGCGTGCTGGACGTCTTCGTCGGACAACTGCGGTTGGACGACGCGCACTTCGCCGTCGCTGAACTTGATGAGATGCTGGAGCTGGCGGATCAGCTCGACCGTTGCGCCGGCGGCCTTGCGCTCAAAGAACGCTTCATCTACGCGCAGGCACCCGTCGACACGCGCACCAACTCGCAGGTGCAGGAATTCCTCGACTGGGCCAGCGGCCACGCGCTCACCGGGAAGGCCGGCCGCCCGTGGTTCCTGCAGTCCGTCGACGGCCACAGCCGGCTCGATCGCATGGAACAAGCGTTGCGTTCGTGCACGCTCTGGCTCTGGCTGGACCTGCGCTTCCCCGGCGTCTACGGCCAGGTCGAAGAGGTCGTCGATCTGCGCAAGCAGCTCAACGATGGCATCGAGCGTCAGCTCAAGGGCAAGCGGCCGTTGGCCCAGGTGCGGCAGCGCGGGCGACGTTGAAGGCGGCTGAACTCACCACCACGAGAACCTGCCAGACGTCAGGCCGGGAACGCTCGCTGGCGCCAGTCGGAAAGTACCTGCGTTCGGCGTGCTCGACCCGGGCAAGCTCGCGACGCTGCTCGCGGCGGCCGCGCGCCTACACCTGGATCGAGATCCCGCCGTCGACAAATAGCGTCTGGCCCTGCATTGCATCCAGAAGCGAGCCTGCCAGCACGAGGACCGCGTTCGCGAGATCGTCCGCGCAGAGGTCGCGCTCGCCGATCAGCGAGCGCTTGCGCCGGCTCTGCAACCTTGCGTCGCGATCCGGCATGGTCGCGAGCGCGCCGGTGTTCACCAGCCCGCCGCATACACAATTGACATTTACCCCGAGCGGGCCGAGCTCGAGGGCGAGCTGGCGGGTCATGCTCTCGAGCGCTCCCTTCGCCGCACCGACCAGGCCGTAGCTCGGCAACGCACGGGTGCCGCCCAGCGACGACAGCGTGATGAACTTCGAGCGCGGCAGGCTCGACTTGCGCAACAGCGGCACGGTGGCCTGCGCCAAGGCCAGGAGGGCCGCCACGTTCACTTGAAAGCTGCGCATCAGCTGCTCGACCGAGGCGTCGAGCAGCGGGCGGAAGCCGCCACCCGCTGCGTTCGAGACCACGATATCGAGCTTGCCGTATTCCTCACCGATGATCCGGCACATCGTATGAATGTCCTCCGGGCTGCTGACATCGGCCTTCACGACGATCGCGCGCCGATGCATGGCCAACACCTCTTCTGCGAGCTCGCGCGCTTCCCGCGGTGAGCTGAGATACGAGATGCAGACGTCACTGCCGGCAGCAGCGAGCTTGCGGATGGTCGCGCGGCCGATGCCGCGGGAGCTCCCCGTGACAAGCGCGACGGTACCGATCAAGGAAGGTTGAGACGGATTGCTGTTCATGGTGACACCGTGGTGGGCTGGATAGTGACGGAGGCCACGCAGATGCCTCCGACGCGGCCGAGTCGCGTTCGGACTTTGTGGGGCAACAGTGAATCGCGCAGCCATGGCGCCTCGAACCGCACCGACGCCGCACGCCCCGCTCCGCCGTCGGCGACGTGGACCGTAATGCGTTCGAACCGCAGCCGCAACCCAGCACCGAGCGCCTTCGACAGCGCCTCCTTGAGGACCCAGCGCTGGGTCACCGCAACGGAGCGGTCCTCGCCGTCGAGACGAGCGACCAGCGCGCGCTCGGCGGAGCTGAGCGCGAGTGCCTCGAAGCTCTCGCCGCGAGCCTCGATCTGCTCTATGTCGATACCGATGTACTCGTGCGGCGTCGAGGCCAACGCGGCGACCGCCCGGTCACCAGAGTGACTGATCGAGAGATCGAAGGGGCCAGGCAGCTCGTCGATCCGGTACGAAGGCTTGCCCTTGTGCGGTCCTTCGCGCTGCACCACGATCTCGATCCTCCGCAGGGCGCCCTCCCCCGAGATCCGGTGCCGCCGCCGCACGAGCTCCTTGGCCGCGACCCGGCCCGCGAGCCACTCGCGGCGCCGCTTGGCCACCGAGAGGCGCGCGAGCGTCGCCCGCTCCGACGGCGCAAGCCAGAGGCCGAGGCAGCACTGCGCGCGGGCGACGCTACGTTCCAGCTGCGCCGCCAGCTCGGAGATCGACAGCCAGGTGGTAGAGCCACCGCCCTGCACCATGCCTCCTCCGACGTGTTGTACGGCATCCAAGCAATTGCTCCTTCAAATTCAACAAAACTCCGCACATGCGCGCGGAAAGTCACAACACCGCGTGGCGCGACTCGAGCGCTACTCTTCGAGGTGTGGGCTGCCCTGACGCAGGGGGGAACCCTCTGCATCGTGCCAGACTCGACCACATCGACCGACGCGCTGGCACATGGGCTGAAAGCCGAGGCTGATGAGCGCACGCCGGTCACGAGCGCTTCTTCCAGAGCTCCGGCCTGCTCGGGACCACTCGCGACGTGGCCGAGCGGGTCGAGCGCCTCGCGGCGATCGGCGTGGATGAGGTGGGCTGCTACGAGGTGCTGACCGCGTTCGTCCTGCACCAGCATGGTCGACAGACCATGGGGCGAACGTCCGGGCTCCGACTCCGCATTCCGGTGAACGTGCGCGGCGTCCACCCCGCGATCCCGATCGACCTTCGTTGGCAATGGCATCGTGGAGGCGATCGTGCCACTCGATGAGCTGATCGACTCCCCGGCCGCCGCACGCCAGACCCCCTGCAGATCCACGAGGCGGTGGCGGTAGTCAGCAACCGGGACTACGTCGAGGCGGCCCTGCGGGTCGTCGACGGCCAGGTCGAGCTGCGCGCCCAGGGCTTGCCCATCTACGATGGTCACACCGATATCCTGGCGACCAACCTGTCCAAGATGCACTTTCACAAGCTGGACTTCGGCGGGGGCCCGCCCACGCAGATCTTTGGCACGCATAGCGAGCTACAACGGTCTTTCGATTCGAGCCGAGCGTTCGTCGGCCTGTGCTTGGTACCGGTGGCCTTGTCGGTCGCGTACTGGGCGGTCCTGATCTACCTGCCGTTGTTTCTGCAGCATCGGCTCGGGAACTCGTCCCCGACGTGAGCTCGTACACGATCCTGTTCTCCGTCGCCGGCATCGCCGCTCTGCTGAGCCGGTCGCCGTCTTGGTCTTGACCACGCCGCGCGCGGGCTCGCAACTATGACCCATCCATCCATCCCCATCGCCATCGTCGGCGCCGGTTGCCACTTCCCCGGTGGGCGCGATCTCGACGCGTTCTTCCAGTTCCTGCTCGGTGGCAGCACGGCGATCACCGACCTGCCCCCGGAACGCTACGATGCCAGCCTCTATTACGACGCGAAGCGCGGCTCATATGGGAGGAGCTACTGCTGGAAGGGCGCGATGCTCGACCTGCACGGCATCCCGGTGCCGGCCGTTGCGCCGGAGCTCGCCGAGCGGCTCGATCCACTACAGAAACTCGCGCTCGGCGTCGCCGCGGAGACCTTCGCGAGCGCCGGCCTTTTGCCCGCGCAGCTCGCAGGCCGCGACATCCCCGTCATCCTGGGCGCCTCGCGCCCCGGGGTGCAGACGTTCGATCACGCGTTCGCCCACGCGATCGAGCACCTCGTGGAGCCGCTCCGCGAAGCGATGGAGGGCGATTCGCGCGCGCGCGCAGTCTGCGCCGAGGTCGTACGGTCGGTGCGCGATCGCTACAGCCGCGCAGGAGACGACCTGTGGCCGCCCGCGCTCGGGCGGCAAGTCGCCGGCCTGGTCGCGAACGCGTACGGCCTCACCGGGCGACACGCGGTGATCGACGCGGCGTGCGCGTCCACGTTCGCGGCGCTCGCCACGGGCAAGCGCGCGCTCGAGCAGCGCAGCGCCGACATGGTCCTCGTCGGCGGCGCTTCCGTGTTCGACCCCTACACGCTGGTGATGTTCGCGCAGTCGCGTGCGCTGACCGATGATGGCTCGTATCCGTTCGACGCCCGCGCGAGCGGCTTCGTCCCGGGTGAGGGCTGCGGCATGTTCCTGCTGGAGCGACTCGACGACGCCCTTGCTCACGGCCGGACGATCCTCGGCGTGGTCCGCGCCGTCGGTAGCGCGTGTGACGGCGCCGGCAAGGGCACGTGGGCACCGCGCCGAGAGGGCCAGGTCCTCGCGATCGAGCGCGCCTATGCCGGCGGTCAGGTGGAACCCGCCGAGGTCGAGCTCATCGAGGCACACGCCACGTCGACGCGGCTCGGCGACGCCACCGAGATCGCGGCGCTTGGCGAGTTCTTCGGACGCGGCGGGGCGCGCGCGCCCATGCTCATTGGCACCGTGAAGGGCAACATCGGGCACGCGTTGTCGGCGGCGGGCGCGGCGGGCCTCGCCAAGGTGCTCGGGGTGTTCCGGCACGGCACCGTCCCTCCATCGATCGGCTACTCCACACCCAACCCGGACATCCAGTGGGAGCGCGTGCCACTGCGGATCGTGACGGCGGCGACGCCAGCGGGTGCTTGCCCCCGGATCGCCGCGCTCGATTCGTTCGGCATCGGTGGCCTCAACTACCACGTCGTCGTCGAGGCCCCCCCGTCACTGGCGCGCGCCGAGGAGCTCATTCGCCGGGCGGTCGCGCCGGTGCGCTCCAGCATCGCGATCGTCGGCGCGGGTGCGTTCCTCGCCGGTGCGCGCAGCATCGACGAAATCGCGCGCGTCGTCGCCTCGGGTGAGGGCACGTTCCGCCGCCTTCCCGCGTCCCGAGTCTCGCTCGACACGTACTATCAGGCCGGCGCGTCGGCGCGCTGGCGCACCTACGCGTCGGACGCCGCCCTGGTCGACGCCCCAGCGCCCGACGCACAGCAGATCAAGATCCCGCCAAAGCTGCTCGCGAACTACGATCCGCTGCAGTTCATCATCCTCGATGCGGCCAACCAGGCGCTCGCCGGTATCGGAAACTGCGAGGCCTCCGATCGCGCGCGCGTCGCCGTCTTCGTCGGCTCGTCGCAGGTCAGTGACTTCTTCATCGACCTCACGCTCGCGGTCCGGCTCCCCGAGGTCGCGCGGTTCGTCGACGCAGCGCTCGGCGCCCTCCACCTGGACGAACCGGCGCGCGCGCGCATCGTCGCCGGCTACCTCGAGCGCGCGCGCCGTTTGTTGCCGGCGCTCACGGAAGAGAGCTCGGCAAACGTCGGCAGTGGCCTGGCGTCGCGCACGGCCAAGGCGCTCGACGTCCACGGCTCGGTGCTCGCGATCGACTCGGGTGGCACCGGCTCGTCGCTGGCCGCCTTCGAGGCTGCGGTCGAGGCGCTGCGAGCTGGCGACTGTGACCTTGCGATCGTCGGAGGTGGAGATCGCGCGCTGCGCATCGACCGGCTCGCCTCGGCCTGCGCGAGCGGCGAGCTCGCCGGGGGGCCAGGCGGAGGGGGGCACCACCCGGGCGAGGGCGCAGTGATGGTCGCGCTCCGGCGCCTCGACGACGCGGTCGCCGCAGGCGACACCGTGCTCGCGACCGTCGCGGCGATCGGCTCGGCGACGGCGGGTGACCTTAGCCGCACCCACCGCCCCGGCAGCGATACCGTCGAGCGTGCGGTGACCCGTGCCCTCCAGCGGGGTGACGTTGCGCCAGCGCGTGTCCAGTACCTCGTCACGGACGCGCTTGCCGCGGGCGGCGATGCGCCCGACGTCGTCGCGCTGGATCGCTGCTACGGTGGCGCTGCGAGCGATCCGCTCCCGCTCGGCTCCGTACCGCCGCTGTTCGGCCGGTGCGACGGTGCCACCGGCATCGCGTCGGTGGTGATGGCGCTCGGCGCACTGCAGGGCCGTGCCGCGCCCCCAGCGCGCGCGCTGCGCGACCGTCTCGGCACGACGCCGGGGCGCCTCCACGCCTTCGCCGAGCCAGTCCCGCTGCGCGCGACGAGCGTTGCCGCGGTCGCGGTCACCAGCGCTGGTGAGTGGGGTACACAGTACCACGGCGTGCTCGC
>CBFHAS010000043.1:0-29643 GCA_965653625.1 uncultured Burkholderiaceae bacterium
GCAGAATCGGTCAACTTGCGAGGCAGTGATTGGGTCAATCTGAGACGAGGATCAAGCGGCGCCCTGGGCGAAAGGCATTGCTGACGGCCGAGCACGGCGTCGTGCTGAACAGCATCGCGCAGGAGTTGCCGCGTTCGTCGCTGGACGAACTCACGAGAGAGTTCAACCGTCGCTGCAAGCTGAGCGTGTGCTCGGCGACGGTTCGCAAGGCGCTCAAGCAAGCGGGCATCAAGCGCATGAGGCCCACGCGCAAGCCGGCCGAACGCGCTGCGGTTCAAGGTGGCACCCCGACTCGCACGGGCTACACCGAGCGACATCGACGCGAGGATGGAGCCAGCGGGATGAACACGGACCTTACCGACGCCGAGTGGGCGCTGGTGGCCGATCTGTTCGAGCGCCACGGCGGCCGCGGCGCGCCGCCCACGCATGAGCGACGCGTGCTCGTCAACGCATGCTGCTATGTCGTGCGCACCGGCTGTGCCTGGCGCTTGTTGCCCAAGGCGTTCCCGCCCTGGCGCGCGGTCTACAAGGCCTTCCGCGGCTGGGCGCGCGCGGGCACCTTCGAGCTCATGCACGACCGCCTTCGCCAGCAGTGGCGCGACCGCGTCGGCCGGGCGCCCGATCCCACCGCGGCCATCATCGACTCGCAGAGCACGCGCAGCACCGCTCAGGGCGGCAACACCGGCTTCGACGCCGGTAAGAAGGTCAAGGGCCGCAAGCGCCACCTCGTGGTCGACACGCTGGGCCTGCTGCTGGCAGTGACCATCACTGCGGCGAGCGTGCAGGACCGCGACGGCGCGGCTCCTGTGGTGGCACAAGCGTGCACCAAGGTCCCAGGGCTGAAGGCGCTGTATGCCGACGCGGCCTACGGCGGCAGATGCGCCGAGGCCATCGAGAAGACTCACGGCATCGCCGTGCACATCGTGCGCCATCCCGGCAATCGAACCACGGGCACTTGGCAGACTGCGCAACAGCCCCTGTGGCCCGAAGTCGTTGCCAAGGGCTTCGTCGTTCAAGCCAAGCGTTGGGTGGTCGAGCGTACCCACGCTTGGAACGAACGCGCTCGCCGCCTGATCGCTCACCATGACCGCTCCGACTGGGCGCCCCTGGCTTGGGTCTGGCTCACTGAAGCGCGCATCCTCGCAACGAGACTGGCGCAAGAGTTCATTTAGGAAACGCCCTCTCAGCCTGCGGGGTCGTTGGCCGCCGCGGCCTCGCTTCCCGGGCCGGTTGCGCCTCCTGCTGGCGTCGAAGCTGCCAACCCCATCGCCCGGCGCAGCAGCCCGGGGGCCTCGTTGCCATCGCCGGGGTAGTGAGCCACGCCACAGGCTGCGGCGAGCGCCACTTGGCGGCCGGCCACCACGAAGGGCGCGCGCAGCGCCAAGGCGAGCTTGGCCGCCACGCGCTCGGCATCGTGCACATCATGAAAGCGGGGAAGAAGGACGGCGAAGGCATCGCCGCCCAGCGAGGCGACCACGTCGCTGGCGCGCAGCCCGGCGCGCAGGCGCACCGCGATCTTGCGTCGGACGATGCGGGCCGGCTCGCTACCTAGCCGCGCTTCGGCATCGGCGAGCCCTTCCACCCGCAGCGCCAGCAACGCCATTGGCGCCGGTTCCCGCTCGCGCAGCGCGATCAGCTGGCTCAGGTGCTCCAGGAGCTGGCCCTCGTTGGGCAACCCGGTGGTGAGGTCAATGGCATGCGCCTTACGCGCCAGCCGGTCCTGCGCCTTGCGCTCCACCGCCAAACGGATGGCGCGCGGCACGGCGTCGACCGGGTCGGCGGACAGCGCAAGGACATCTTGCACGCCACGGCGCACCAGAAGCGTGACAAGGTCCGCGCCCGGCTCGTCGGTGGTCAGCACCAGCAGCGCAGGTTGCGACGTCGCCTGAGCGAGCGCGGGCCAGGTGAGCAGCTTGCGGGCATCAGGGGTGCGCGCGGCCACGAGCACGGCGTCGAAGCGCTCGTCGGCGAGGCGTTGCGCCGCCTCGTCGAGGCCATCGCAGGCGTGCAGTTCGAACGGGCCGAAGGCCGATGCGGCGGGCACCGCCGGCGCTGCTGCACCGGGGCCGGCGACCATGAGCACGCGCAAGGCGGAAGCGTTCATGCCAACAAAAAGGCCGCGTCAGCGGCCCGAGGAATTGGAGCGGGCGAAGGGAATCGAACCCTCGTATGAAGCTTGGGAAGCTGCCGTTCTGCCATTGAACTACGCCCGCGTTCGGTGGCGATTCTACTTCCCTGCTGCGGACTGCGGCATGAGTGCAAGTCCTGTCCGAATGTTGCGCATGATGCGCAGGGCTTGAAGCGCAACGCGGCACCGGGCGCGTCGAGTAGCATCGCGCCCTTCGCGAGTGGAACGCGGCGGCGACACGCCGGCTTGCAGCAGATGACCGATGCCTCCCGTCCGCAGGACGATGATTTTCCCCACCGGCGCAGCGTGCGCAGTTTCGTGGTGCGCGCAGGGCGCATGGGCACCGGCCAGGCCAAGGCGCTTGTGGAACTGGGGCCCCGCTTCGTGCTGCCCTATGCCCAAAGGTTCATCGATCCAGTGGCGCTATTCGGCCGCCACGCGCCGCTGGTGCTGGAGATTGGCTTTGGCATGGGCGACGCCACGGCCGCCATCGCGCAAGCCATGCCCGACACTGACTTCCTCGGCGTGGAAGTGCACCCGCCCGGGGTGGGTGCACTTCTCAAGCATATCGGCGACAAGGGACTGGCTAACGTGCGCATCGTCCAGCATGACGCGGTGGAGGTGCTGGCGCACATGATCGCGCCAGCCTCGCTGGCTGGCGTACACGTGTTCTTTCCCGATCCCTGGCACAAGAAGCGGCACCACAAGCGCCGCCTCATCCAGCCCGCCTTTGTGCGGCAACTCGCCGAGCGCCTGGCACCCGGCGGCAGGCTGCACTGCGCCACGGACTGGGAGCCCTACGCCGAGCAAATGCTCGAGGTGCTTTCGGCCGAGCCGCTCCTAGAGAACACCGCGGCGGACTACGCGCCGCGGCCGGCGTACCGGCCGCTCACCAAGTTCGAGAATCGCGGCCTGAAGCTGGGCCATGGCGTGAGCGATCTGGTGTTCCGGCGACGTGCCGGATAGAGGCAACTCAAGCCCGCCATTCGACCCATCCGCCCCACGCAGTCATCAGCACGATGGCGCCAAAGGCGATGCGGTACCAGGCGAACGGTACGAAGTCGTGGGTGGAAACGTAGCGGATCAGCCAGCGGATGCACAGCAGCGCACTGAAAAACGACACCACCACGCCGATGGCAAAGACAGGCAGGTCGGCAATGCTGAGCAGTGCGCGGTACTTCCACACCGAAAAGACACCCGCGCCCATAAGCGTGGGGATGCCGAGGTAGAAGCTGAACTCGGTGGCGGCCCGGCGTGACAAGCCGAACACCATGGCGCCGATGATGGTGGCGCCCGAGCGGCTGGTGCCTGGGATGAGCGCTGCACACTGCACCAGGCCGACCTTCAGCGCATCGAGCGCGCTCATGTCGTCAACGGTTTCCACGCGCGCATGGCGCTGGCCCAAGAGGTCACGCTCGCCGTAGAACCGGTGGTGGCGCCGTTCCACCCACAAGATGATGAGCGCGCCCACGATGAACGCGGCCGCCACAGGCAGCGGATGGAACAGATGGGCCTTGATTGGCGCATTGAACGCCAGGCCAAGCGCCACGGCCGGCAGGAAAGCAACGAGCACGTTACGGGCGAACCGCTGGGCCACGGGATCGTGCGTGAGGCCGGTCACCGTGCGAGCCAGCTTGGCACGGTACTCCCAGATCACGGCGAACATGGCGCCAGTCTGGATGGCGATCTCGAAGACCTTGATCTTGTCGCCCGTGAAGTCAAGCAAGGAGGCGGCAAGGATGAGGTGGCCGGTGGAGGAGATGGGCAGAAACTCCGTCAAGCCTTCGACGAGCCCCATGAGAGCGGCCTTGACCCACAGCTCGACGTCCAAACGCATCCCCTTCCAAAAAGACGCGGGATGATATCCGCGCGCGATCACCGCGCATCCGCGCCGCAAGCCGCGCGCATCGCGAAGCAGTGTGCGCACAACTTCTCGTAAGACGTACCGACGTGGTGCGTCGCCCTCAAGGGCATGCGAGCACCTGCCGAATCACGCCGAGCCCGCGCTGCGAGCCGGCCTGACCGGCCCCTCATCGCGGCCTTACGCCACACACACTCTCTCTGAGGTTCCGGAGGTCACGCATGGATCGATTCGCCTGCAGGCCCGCATTCGCGGCTGTTCTTCTCGCCTTTTGCATCACCGCTTGCGGCGGCGGCGGCACAGCCGACTCTGGCACGCCGACGCAGGGCGGCGGCGGCACGACCACCACGATCCAGGGCGTGACCACGCCGTCGAGCGTGTCGGTCGTCACGGCGAAAAACGCCCAGTGAACGTGCGAAACGAGGAGACCA
Organism: uncultured Burkholderiaceae bacterium; assembly: GCA_965653625.1. GTDB lineage: Bacteria > Pseudomonadota > Gammaproteobacteria > Burkholderiales > Burkholderiaceae_C > Albitalea. The sequence continues at coordinate 4,421 of CBFHAS010000043.1, forward strand.
CCATGCGTGCTGCCCATTGCACCCCCTTGCGCCTGAGCCATGTCGCCACAGCGTGCGCCGCACTGCTGTCCAGCGTTGCTCTGGCTGCGCCGGCCACTGATTCGCCCTACCTCACCGACAAGCAGCACACCCGCGTCGAAGACGCCACGTCGCGCGGCGTGAACCAGGTGAACATGATCACCTGCATCATGTCCGCCATGCGGCCCGACGCGCTGGTCAACGAGGGCAACTACATCGCGCTCGTCGACAAGAAGAAGTGCGATGCCGACGACCGCTCCAGTTCGGGCAACTCGGGCTCCACCAGCGGCGGCACCAACGCGCCGTCGTACATGAAAGCCATCGTCGACGCCACGCGCGGCTCGAACGACGAGCCCATGCGAGTGAAGACATGGATAGACGAAGTCGAGCAGGACTTCAACGCCACGATCTTTATCAACATCTCGGCGACCCAGGCGCCCTCCGACACCAACCCGTACGGCGTGTTCCGCATGGATTACTGCGGCAAAGGCGAGATCGGTTCATGCATGATGCGCGGCCTGCTCGAAGGCAGCGCCAGTGGCATCAGCTACTACGAGGTCGAAGGCGGGGCCATGGGCGGCGGAGGCACCAAGGCACTGACGCTCACCACCTCGGGAGAGGACAGCGGCGCAGGCATGCTGGAGATGACGCAGATGGGCCAGACCATCGGCTACTCCTTCGCCTACAACGGCGACTACTTCCGCCGCTCCGACGGCACGCAGGACGAGTGCTTCACGCGCGATGCGAGCGACGCGGACACCGGCCAGTCGGTGTGGCGCTACGGGCTCTACGACGCCGAAACCGGCGCACGGGTGAATCGCAACTCGGGCTTCCCCATCGAGTACACCGGCGCGGAAGGCAAAGTCTTCCATGGCCACATGGGCTACTGGGGCCTGTGGCTGCCGCCTGAAGCCGGCGTTTCGAGCGGCGCGACGGTGCAGCGCGTGGAATACGTGCCGGACGCTGCGCCAGTCAAGACCGACTACACGATGGTCAAGGCCGACGGCCGGCTGATGAAGTACACGAAGAAGACGCGCACCCTGGCGGCCATCGACAAGATCCACTTCCAGACCTGGGTGTGGAACATGACCGGATTCTTCGAGGGGGCCACTCCCAACCGCCAGTATGAGATGTACTGGGACGACGCGGCCGGGGCCTTCAAGGTGACCGGCGAAGTGGAGTGCGGCAGCAACGGCTGCTCGACGCACTCCTTCGACGCCGAGAAGACAGTCGGGGTGTCGTACTTCGCCTCCATGGGCGGCATGCGCGGCTGGTCGCAGGCACTGGGCGGCGAGATGTTCATCCCGCTGGCTGGTGCGAATGACACCTTGCAGTCCGCTGGCGTGAACGTGATCTACCGTGTGCAGGACCTGGTGTACCCGGCCGACATGCCGGCCGCGCTGTACTGCCTGCGCGACTGTCCGACGGCCGAGTCGATGGCCGGCTACTTTGCACCCGGCTCGACGGCTCAGTCGCCATATGTACCCGCCACCTTCAACAACTGGCAGCCGACAGCCGCCGGGGCCGTGGTCAGCTACACCAGCGACAGCAGCGCCGCCGTGCTGCGCGACAGCGCCAACGCCGCGGTCACCTTCACCGACCGTGAGGCGCTCCAGGCCCATCCGCAGCACCAGTGGGGCGTGCGCACGGGCAAACTCTTCGCGTCGCTGACCGACGTGCAGTGCCCGCAGGACGCCACGCAGTACTGCGACAACCGGGTCGACGAGCTGCAGACCTACTACCAGTGGGAGACCGGCCCCAACCAGTGGAACCAGTTGGCGGTGGTGAAAGATGGCAGCGGCAACGTTGTCGCCTTCGACGCGCCGCTGCAGGTGAGCTACAACGTGCCCACGGGCAGTGCCTACGGCGACTACGCAGGCAAGTCCATCGTGTTGCAGTACGGCGGTTTCGGCGAGCTGTGGGGCATCCCCGGCCACTGCGTGTCGAGCCTGACGAACGACAAGGTGAGCTGCGAGACAGCCGAGTCGCGTTACGTTCCGGCCTTCGTGATCCCGTTTGACGAGGTGCTGGGCCAGGTACATGACGGCGCCACGCCGCTGCTGGCCAAGTGGCTGGACCGAGAGATCCGCTTCGCGCGCAAGGACCCAAGCGTATGCGCCGCCGCGGGGCTCACGGTGCCCACGGGCCTCACGCTGCCCACCGCAGCCTCGCTGCAGGATCCGTCGGATGCCGCGTCGACCGTCTACATCGGCACCAAGCCCGAGGTTAGCGAGGCCCCGCGCGTGATTCACGGCGACGTGAAGTTCTGACCTCCGGCCATGCCAGACAGGGTGCGCCTGGCAGCGACCGCCGCGGCGGTCGCGCTTGGCCACGCCCTGTTCGTGGCCGTGGCTTGGCACGGCGTGGCGACTGCAAAAAAAGCGCCCGCGCCACGCGAGCAGCGGATCGCGATGCGGCTGCTGCCCGTGCCGGCCGCCCGGCCAGCCACGGGCGAGCAACGCACTTCGACTCGGCACGCTGCGGTCCCTTTGCGTGCGCCCCGTGATCGGACGCTGCCCAAGCAGGGAGCTCTTCTCGCCACTGCGGCCCCGCCCGCGGCGCATGCCGCACCGTCGCCGCCCGCATCCCCGCCTGCCGCAGTGCCCCACGCGCCGATCAGCGGAGCTGTCTTCGCGCTGCCGCGCATCGGTTTCGGTGCCCCATCGACGACCCGGTGGATGAACCCGCCCGTCGCTTCGACTGCGATGCCGTCTCCCGCAGTCCTCTTCCCGGCCCAGGCGGCCGCTCTGGCGTCCGCCCGGTCGGCACAAAACACCGGCCGTGCACAGCTCGTGGAGGCGCTTCTGCGCGAACTGAGCGAAATCCCGGTGCCACAGGACATCTCCCAAGGCCGCTGCACGCTGGACGCAAGCCTTGCAGCGCTGTCGTGCGACCCCGAACCGCTACACGAGGCAATCGATGCGCGGCACGCCGTGCTGACGGCCATGCTGCAAGCCTTGCGGCGCGTGGCTCCCGGCGACACGATCATCGCGTTGCACGACGGGCGCCTGCGCCTTTCGGCGCAGTAGTCGCGCGGTAGTCAGCGCAGCGTTCGCCCGTCGCGAGCGCGCATGCCGATGTCGATGAAATCGGAGCCGTGATGGCGCTCGCCACTGAAGGTGAGGCGCACGCCGCCCATGTCGATGGTTCCGAGTTTCTCGATCGCTTCGGAGAGTCGTTGCGCAGAGATTCGGGTGCCCGACTGGCGCAGGGCTTCGGCGCACAGACGCATGGCCATGTAAGCCTCCATGCCCTCGAAGCTCACCGCTTCGGGACCAACGAACTCTTCTGCATCGCGCTGCAACTGGCGAGCAATCGGCAGGTACAGCAGCTCCGGGTTCGGAACGACGCTGGTGAAGCCGATCACATGGTCGCGGAACATTCGCGTGACTTGCGTCAGCCCCGATGACGACAGCGTCGCGATGATCGCGGGCACGCCTTCGCGCTTGCTTGTGGGCAGCCGACCCAGGGCGTCCAGCATGCCGTCGCCCAGGTTGATGATCAACGCCTGCGGCTTCGCGTTCCCGATGTTGGCGAGCGCCGCTTCAAGCGATTCGGAACGCTTGTCCGCACTGAGCCGGGTGATCTGAAGGCCGGCGCGCTGCATCGTGGCGGCCAGCGTCTCGGTGCGCCTGGGTTCCGCATCATCAGCGAGAAGAACCGCTCTCGACACGCCGATGGACCGAAGCTGGTTCGCCAGCGCATCGGCCTCCTTGGCATCGTCGGGCCGCAACGTGAAAACGTGCTGCATATCGACTGCACGCAGCGCCATGGCGCCAGACATGGGCCCTATCAGCGGTACGTGCAGCTGCCGGGTAGCCTCGGCGGCCTCCACGCAGGCACGCTCACCGAGACAGTTCACGATGGCCAGCGCGCCGTGCCGCTCCACCAGCAAGCGCAGGTTGGATGCCAGGCGCTTCGGATTGCCGCCGTCGTCCAGCGTCACGAGCTCGAGAGGCCGACCTTGAATCCCTCCCGACGCATTCACGCGTTCGACCAGAGCCTTGGCACCCGAGGACACGCGGTTCGCGATCGGAAAGCCCGGGCCGCTCAGCGGCAGCGACTGGCCGATGACGATGGGCGGGGGCGCGGTGTGCGCGGGCAGCGCGACTGCAAGCGTCAGCGCCACCAGCAAGCCCATGACGCAGCGGGCAGCGGTGATCGACCATTCCATTAGCGGGCACCCTCGTTGGCGAGTGCGTCCGGGCTGAAACTGCCGCGAGAAGCCGTCGGCAGCAGCTTGTACTGCACCGGCATCTCGTTGGACGTCATGTTGATGAAGTAGGCGCCGCTGCGCAGGTCGTAGCAGCCCCAGTACACGTTGCCTAGCACCGCCGGGATGTCAGGGGCGAGCAACGTGAGCGTGAAGTTCGTGTGCCAGAGTTGGCCGTCGGAGTCCCAACCGTCCAGCAGCACAATCTGCCAGGTATCTTCGTCGATGTAGTACTTGCGGTTGGGCATGACATGGCGCTTTCCCGCGGCCAGCGTCGCCTCAACCACCCACACGCGGTGCAGTTCCCAACGCACGAGCGACGGGTTCAGCGTTTGGGGCGTAACGAGGTCCGCCACCTTGGCCGCGGCAGCCCGGTTGTTGTTGTAGGGGATGTACATCTCCTTCTTGCCGAGGAGCTTGAGTTCATGCTTGTCGTACGGGCCGTACAGCATGAAAGCTTCATCAAACAGACCGACGCCCGAAGTGACCGAATTCGCCGTGTCATAAGCGACCGACGGCGCCTTGCGCACGCGCCGCTGGCCCACGAGGTACTGCCACGAGCCATCGCGCTTGGAGGAATTGATCCCGTTGTGGCCGAGGATGGCCTCGCCGGCCTTGGAACCGGGCTCGGTCACCACGAACTTTCCGAGCAGGTAGTAGCCGTCGAACTTTTCCGGGCTGCCATCGGGGTCGTAGTACTGCTGCCGAAGACTCTGCACGCCCCCGGAAGCCAGGGTGCGGTTGCCGTCCGCGTCTACAACCCACGCGCGAACCGGCGCTTCGACGAAGGTGCCGGTCCATGCGAGCCGGTGGTTCAGGAAGAGCTCGTAGCCGTCCTTCGGAATCGGAAAGGGCGTGCCGCCGTAGGCGCCTTCGGCGCCGTAGCCCCGGTCGACCAGCCTGGCGCGCGTGGCGTTCCTGAAGGTGTTGTCGTAGACCCACTGGGGCGCGGCCGCGGAGCGGTGCGTCGGGTACACGTCGATGCGGAAGTTCGGGTACCTCTTCATCAGAGCCCGCGTGCCGTCGGTCAACCGGTCGCCGTACATCTCCATGTTGCGTCGGTCGATCGATAGCAAGGGCTTTTCACCGGGGAAGAAGTCAGGCCGTGGGTCGCCGTTGCGATAGCCAGGCGGCGGCTTGGTGACGCCGCCCGCCCAGGCCGGGATGCTGCCGTCCTTGTTGCCAGCGCGTTCTGCGCCCAGCGGAGTCAGCGTGGTCTTGAGCCTGTCCGCTTCTTCAGCGGACACAGCGGCCTGCGCGGCCAGCGGGAAGATGACGAAGCCGGCGATGAGCGCGGCGAGCAGCGGAGTGCGTTTCATGGACAGCGTGGGTCAGAACGTGCGTGAAACGCTGAAGGCCAGGTAGGCGCGGTCCTTCAGCGACTGGGCATAGCTGAGCTGGCGGCCTTGCCCCAGCGGCTCGGTGAACGTGCCCTCCTGGCCGAAGTAGTCCTTGAAAGTCAGCGCGGCATTCCAGGCGTTCTGGTACTTGAACTTCAGGCCCACGGAGTAATCGCCGGCGTTGGCGCTGCCACCGGCAAAGCTCGAGACGGCCGAAGACCGGCCGCCGAAGTTGTAGCCCACGGCGATGGGCACCGAGACGTCGACTCCCGGCAGCACCTGGAAGTACTGCGGCTCAAAGATGAAGCGCAAGGCGAACGCATCCTTGGTCGTGTGCGGATCCAGGCCGCCGATGCCGGCACTGCTGCCGCCCGGGCCGATGGCGAAGATGTCGCGGGTGACTTTCAAGCGCCGGTTCCAGGCCAACTCGCCGACCAGCGCGCCGCCATTCCAGAAGGCACCCTGCTGCAGCACGTACACACCAGAGACCTGCAGGTGCGCGGTGCGACCTACGGCGTAGCACGGGTCGGCGTCAGTCGTGCCGCAGGTGACGAAGGGCCCGGCGCCCAGGATCGCCGGGTCGCTGGTGAGCGGCGCGTTCCAGCGCAGCGAACCTTCCATCGCCCAGTTCAGCTGACCGATCGACGAGGTGACGCTCGCGCCGAGCGTCCTCACGTCCTCGGCATAGTCGAGATGCACGTGGTTCGTCGTGAAGTCGAACACCACGGCCGAAAGGGAGTGCTCGTGATAGTTGGCCGCGTAGAAGCCGAACTCGTAGTCGCTGTCCTCCGGGGTCCAGCGCAACTGCACGCCACCCTGCCCCGAATCCCTCGGGCGCATGTCCCTCGAAGGGTCGTAGGCCAGGGTGCCGGCCTGCGTGTAGACCCTGCCGGTGCCCACGTAGTCCTGGTTCGAGAAGTAGCTGCCGACGCCCGGGATCTTGCTCGGACGCCATCTGAATTGGTAGTACGCGCCCAGCGACACGCCCTCGGCCATTTGGAGCGAACCCGACACCTGCTCCACGGGCAGCAGGACCTCCTTGAACTGCCAGTCGGGCACGGAGAGGATCTTCGCGACGTCCACCGGCCCCTGGGCATTGGAGATGCCGTTCTGGCCGAAGAACAGGCTTTCGCCCCACTGCAGCGTGTGTTTTCCGAGGCGCAGCGTGCCGTTCATGTCGCCCACTTCGCCTTTGAGGTAGACGAAGGCATCGAGCAGTTCACTGTCCCGGCCATGCTGGCGACGCGTAGCGGGCAGGAACTCGTTACTCGCCTGGTCGCTGAAGTTGTTGGACGTCGAACTCGACCCGGCCGGCACGGTGTAGTCGCTGGGCCGCAGGTACACGCTGTCGCGCCACGCAACGCCGCTGATGCGCGCACCCATGTTCCTGGCGGTCACGTCGAGCTCGCCCAGGAGATCGAAGCGGCTGGAAATCAGGCCTTTGTTGAAGTTGTGGTCACCGTCGTCTTCGTTGACGACGCCGGGATCCTGACTTGCGTCCGTCAAACCGGGTGATGGGTTCTTCAACCGGTAGCCCGCGCTGTACTTGGGCGTCAGGTCGAGCCTGATTTTGAGGTCGGGGTTGGGCGTCGGGATATCGAAAGCCTGGGCGGCGGGCAGCGCAAGGGCTGCCGCCATCGCCAGTAAGTGACGGCGGTGGTGCATCGATCAGTCAGGTCGTGTGAGCCCTCGCATGATCCCGACCGGTGAAGGCTTGACGGCGGGATCCCCCCTGGGCGGCTCATGAGCCAGCGACCCTTTCAGGCCACCGCCCCCGCTCTCAGTTATGCAACAAAGTGCATTCTGGGTGAGAAGAAATGATCTGGCTCACCGCGGCATCGCCTCTTCGTGCATACGCCACATCCGCCGTGAAAACGCTATCGCGCCAGCGGCGCCAGCGTCACCTCGACGCCACGAGAAGTCACTGTCACCGCGGCCGGCTTCAGGCCCCGGCCCTCGGCGCTGCGCAGGTCCGAAGGCTTGAAGCGGTAGAGGACCGCATCGTCGAGCAGATGCTCGGCAATCAGTACGCCGAGGTTGCGCGTGCCGGCGCGCTTGTCGGCGGGCACGTCGTCGAGTTGCAGGCTGTTCACCCGCACCTGGGTCATGCGGATGGCCTTCTCCTCGTCGTCGTAACGCAGGCCGTAGTCCACGTCGATGCGTCCGCGCAGCGTGCTGCGGCTGATCCGCTCCTTGGCCATGACGTCGAAAGTGCTGTTGAGCCGATTGCTCAAGTTGAGCAGGCGCACCGTGGGCGCCTGCACGCGCACATCGAGCACTTCGAGCAGGCGGCGCTCGAAGGGGCCGTGCCGTTCCAGCAGCCGCGCCATGTCGGCCGCGGTGAAGGTCATGACGCGGCCTCCGCCCAGCGTGGCGCAGGCGCTCAGCACGGCAGCCACGATCAGCAGGCAGAACGGGCGCAGGAAGCTCGCGGGTTTGTTCTTCATTCGTACCTCAGGGCTTGGATGGGCAACAGCGACGCCGCGCGGCGTGCAGGGTAGAACCCGAAGAAGACGCCCACCGCCGCGGAGAAGCCGGCCGCCAGGAGGATAGACGAGCCGGTCAGCGCCACCTGCCAGCCGGCGAATGCGGCCACGGCCCATGTCGCCCCTGCACCAAGCAACACGCCGATGGCGCCGCCGGCCAGGCTGAGCATCATGGCCTCGATGAGGAACTGCACGAGGATGTCGCGGCTGCGCGCACCCACGGCCATGCGAACGCCGATCTCGCGCGTGCGCTCGGTCACGCTGACCAGCATGATGTTCATGATGCCGATGCCGCCCACGACGAGGCTCACACCCGCCACCGCGGCCAGCAGCAGCGTCATGACGCGGCTGGCTGCCTCCTGTGCCTGAAGCACCTCGGTGAGGTTGCGCACGGTGAAGGTGTCTTCGGCACCCGGCTGCACACGTTGACGCTGGCGCAGAAGCTGGCGAATCCCCTCCTCGGCCGCCTTCATGCTCTGGCCCTGCCACACCTTCACGTTGATGGTGCTCACGCGGCGCAGCTGGCCGGTCTGGCCGCCCTGTATGCGGTTGCGCAAAGTGGCGATCGGCACCACTACGATGTCGTCCTGATCCTGTCCGAAGGAGTTCTGTCCTTTGGGCGAGAGCACGCCCACGATGGTGACCGGCACATTGCGGATGCGCATGACCTGGTCCACCGCATCGGCGTCGCCGAAGAGCTGGCGTGCCACGGTCTGGCCCACGATGGCCACCTTGCCCGAGCCCTGAAGCTCGCTCGCCTCGAACAGGCGGCCACCCGACAACAGCCAGTCGCGTGCCTCGAAGTAGTCGTTGGTGGTGCCCACGATCTGCGTGGCCCAGTTCACGTTGCCGGCCACGATCTGCGCGTTGGTACGGTTGCTGGGTGCGGCGACCTGCACTTCGGGCACCTCGCGCGCGATGGCGGCGGCATCGTCTTCGGTGAGGGTCTGCCCGGTCTGCGCGCCCAGTCGCACGCCGCCGGCCGTTTGCGCGCCGGGCAGCACCAGCATGACGTTGGAGCCCAACGACTTCATCTGCTCGGCCACGCGCTGCTGCGCGCCGGTACCCACGGCGATCATCGTGATCACCGCGGCCACACCAATGATGATGCCCAGCATGGTCAGCATGCTGCGCAGCAGGTTGGCCGCCAGCGCGCGCCATGCCGAGCGGATGGCGGCCAGCAGGTTCACGCGGCGTGCTCCCGCGCCGGTCTGGGCGCCTGCAACACGTCTTCCATGATCTGCCCGTCGCGGAACACGATGCGCCGCTGCGCCCATTGCGCGATGTCGTGCTCGTGCGTGACCAGCACCACGGTGATGCCCTGTGCATTGAGGGCCGCCAGCAACTGCATGATCTCTTCGGAGGTCTGCGAGTCGAGCGCGCCGGTCGGTTCGTCGGCCAGGATGATCTGAGGCCGGTTGACCAGCGCGCGGGCAATCGCCACGCGCTGCTGCTGGCCACCGGACAGCTGTGACGGCGTGTGGCCCGAGCGCTCGGCCAACCCCACGCGAGCCAGGCTTTCCAGCGCCCGCGCGTGCCGTTCGGTGGCGCCCACCCCGGCGTACAGCAGCGGCAGCTCCACGTTCTCAAGCGCCGAGGTACGCGGCAGGAGGTTGAACTGCTGGAATACGAAGCCGATTCGCCGGTTGCGGATGGCGGCGAGCTGGTCCGGTTGCATGTCCTCCACCGCCACGCCGCCCAGCAGCAGGTGCCCGGACGTGGGGCGGTCCAGGCACCCGAGGATGTTCATCAACGTGGATTTGCCCGAGCCCGAGGCGCCCATGATCGCGATGAACTCGCCGGCCCCGATGTCGAGCGAGACGCCTCTCAAGGCGTACACGCGGTTCTCGCCAGAGGCATACACCTTGGCGAGGTCGCGCGCCTGGATGAGCGGCCCGGCGTCCATGTCAGAACATCATGCGCGGGCCGGACGGGCGGCCCCTGCCCGCGCTGCCATCGCCCGGCGCGACCGTTCCAACGATCACCTCCGCGCCTTCGGACACGCGCGCAGCGTCGGGAGAGTCGGGCCGCACGATGACCTCCGTCATGGTGCCGTCACTGATGCCCAGCCGAACGCCGTAGACGCGTGGCTTGCCGTCTTCCAGCAAGTAGATGCGGCCACGCACGCCAGCGCCCCGCTGTCCGCCGGCACCGGCTGACCGATGCGGCGCACCCTCGGCAGCGCGACCATCCCCTGATCGCGCGACGCGAGGCACGGGCTCGCCGTTGGCGGAAGCCGCGTCGGCCGGAGCGGGCGAGGACGACGCCGACGCGGCCGGCTCGATGCCGGGCAGCCGCACTCGCAGCGCGGCATTGGGTACCTTGAGGGCGTCCTCGCGCGTGTCGGTGATGAGCTTCACGTTGGCCGTCATCCCCGGCAGGAGCCGCACCTCACCCGGGGCGAAGGCCACCACCACGGTGTAGGTGATGACGTTTTGCGTGTTGGTGGCAGCCTGGCGCACCTGGCTTACGGTGCCGTCGAAGTTGCGGCCGGGGAAGGCATCCACCGTGAATGCCGCCTTCTGGCCCACGCGCACGCGGCTGATGTCGGCTTCGTCGATGGCCGCCTGCACCTGCATGTCGGCCAGGTTCTTGGCAATGACGAAGAGTTCCGGCGCCTGCAGGCTGGCCGCCACGGTCTGCCCGAGCTCGACGCTGCGCTTGATGACCACGCCATCGACCGGCGAGCGGATCTCGGTGCGCTCGATGTCGATGTTGGCCTGGGCGACAAGTGCCTCGCGCTGCTTGACCGCCGCCTGCGCACTGGCAATCTGGGCCTGGGCGACTTGCGCCTGTGCCTGAGCGGCCTTGAGCGCCGCTTCCTGGCTGGCCACTAACGCACGAGAAGTTTCCACCTGGGCTGGCGAGATGAAGTTCTGCGCCAACAGTTCCTCGTTGCGCTTCAGTGCCCGTTGTGCTTCGGCCAGATCGACCATGGCGCGCGAGACCGCAGCTTGCGCGGCAGCGGCATTGGCCTGCGCGTTGAGCACCGAGGCGCGCGCAGAGTCGAGGTCGGCCTGCACCTGGCGCAGCTTGTACTCGAACGCCTGCGGGTCCAGCCTCGCCAGCAGCTGCCCGGCCTTCACCTCCGAGTTGAAGTCGGCGAACAACTCCTTGATCTGGCCGGACACCTGCGTTCCCACTTGCACTTGTGTGACGGGCGTGACCGTTCCCGTGGCCGCCACGGAAGCCTGCAGCGCCCCGCGCTCGATGCGCGCGGTGCGGTAAGCCGCGGCGTCGCTTCCACCGCGCAGCCACCACCACGCGCCAAGCGCGGCAGCGAGCAGCAAAAAGGCCAGCAGGCTGCTGGCAGCAAGGACGCGTCTTCGAGTCATGGAGCCATTTTGGTCGGGGTGTTCAGGGAACAGATTCGCCCGTCTGGCACTTCACCGATCTTTACGCTGCGGTACGCCACAGCAAGGTGCCGAGCGGACACTGCGACAGCCCAGCCGCTGACCACACGGAGATGAGCCATGATGCAGCCCCCGTGTGGAGGAACGGCAACCCGCATGCCCTCCCCGCCTTGACGCCCGATCCGACAGCCATTCAGTGACCTTCGCACGCCTGCGCCGAGTGGCCCGCGAAATAAAATCCTCGCCTTTTTGCATACCCTCCCCCGGACACCCGACATGAACACCGAACAAGCCCGCTACAACATGATCGAGCAGCAGATCCGGACCTGGGACGTGCTGGACCAGAGCGTGCTGTCGCTGCTGGCGGTGGTCAAGCGCGAGGATTTCGTCCCGCCGGCCTGCCGTGCGCTGGCTTTCGTCGACACCGAGGCGCCGCTGCCCGGCGGGCGCTTCATGCTCTCGCCCAAGCTGGAAGCCCGGCTGCTGCAGGAGCTGCAGGTTCACAAGCATGAGCGCGTGCTTGAGGTGGGTACGGGCTCAGGCTACATGGCCGCTCTGCTCGCGCACAAGGCGCAGGAAGAGATCACACTCGAAACCGATCCCGAACTGGCTGACTTCGCCCGGGCCAACCTGCAACGGGCCGGCATCTTGAACGTGCGCGTGCGCCAGGCCGACGGCTCGCGCGGGCTGCCGGAAGAAGCGCCGTTCGACGTGATCCTGCTGTGCGGGTCGGTGGCCGAGGTGCCGACTGCCGTGCTGGCCCAACTGAAGGTGGGCGGTCGGCTCGCCACCATCGTCGGCCAGCAGCCGATCATGCGCGCCATGCTGTTCACGCGTCGCGGCGAGCACGACTATGAAACCGCCGAAATGTTCGACACCGTCGCGCCGCGCCTCAAGGGTTTCGGAGAACCGTCGAAATTCAAGTTCTGATGGAGCAACTCACCGTTCAGGACCTGCGCACGCTTTGCGAATCGCGTGAGACGCTGCTGCTCGACGTGCGCGAGCCCTGGGAGGTGGAGCAAGCCGCGCTGCACCTGCCCGGCGTGGCGTTCAAGCACATCCCGATGGGGCTCGTGCCTGAGCGCCTTGCCGAGCTGGACCGCGCCCAACCCATTGTCTGCATCTGCCATCACGGGGTGCGCAGCCTGCACGTGGCAGCGTTCCTCGCGCGACAGGGCTTCGACGCGGTCTTCAACCTGGCCGGCGGCATCGACGCATGGTCAGCCGAGGTCGACCCCGCGGTGCCGCGCTATTGACCGTCTGCCCAACAAGCAAACAAAGAAGGACCCGACATGCCCGCGAGCCAACGCCGCCTCCTGCCTTTGCCCGCTCGCCTGGCGCCCCTGGTGCTCGGGCTCGCGATCGGGTTGGGCTTTTCAGGTGCCGCAGTAGCGCAAAGCCTCTTCACGCTGTTCGAGGCGGCACGTGCTCACGATGCGCAGTACCTGGCTGCGCGGGCGTTGGCCGATTCAGCCCAGTACCGCGCTGAGCAGGTCCATGCCTTGCGCCGGCCAAACATCGGCGCCACGCTTGGCGCCTCGCGCTCCTCGGTCGACAACCCCACGTCTGACACCACATCGCGCTCCGCCGAGGCGGCTCTCAGCGGCACGCAAAGTCTGTTCAACCGTGCCGACGACGCCAGCATCGCGCAGGCCGACCAGAGTGTGGAGGCCGCCCGGGCTGATGTCGTCCTGGCCGAGCAGGACCTGATCGTCCGCTTGTCGCAGGCCTACTTTGACGCACTCACCGCCACGGAAACGCTGGCTTCGGCGCAGGCCAACCGCCGCGCCATCTCCGAGCAGCTCGCCTCGGCCAAGCGCAACTTCGAGGTCGGCACCGCCACCATCACCGACACGCGCGAAGCCCAGGCCCGCTTCGACCTCGCCACCGCACAGGAGCTGCAGGCCGAGAACGATCTGAACACCCGCCGGCTCGTGCTCGAGACCATCGTCGGCAAGAGCGGCGTGACACCGCAGCCGCTCGCGGTGCCGGTAGACGTGGCACCGCTGGTGCCCGGGGCGGTGGACGAATGGGTGAGCCCCATCGAGAACTCGCCCGCGGTGCGCCGCGCCCGCGTGGGCTACGAGGTGGCACAGCTGGAAACGACGAAGGCTCGCGCCGGCCACCTACCCACCGTGGACCTGAGCGCCACCCTCGGCCGCGGCCGTGACTCCACCCGCGGCACCCGCGTGCTGGCGCCGGGTGACGCCCCCCGGGCCACCGACACCTCCGGCACCGGCACCTCCTCCAGCATCGGCGTCACGCTGCGCCTGCCGCTCTTCGCCGGCTTCTCCGTTCAGAACCGCGTGAAGGAAACCCTGCTGCTGGAGGAACAAGCCCGTGAGAACCTGGAGCTGGCGCGCCGCCGCGCCACGCAGGACACGCGCACTGCCTACGTCGGCGCGCAATCGTTGCAGGCCCAGGTCAAAGCCTTTGAGGCGGCTGAGGCTTCCAGCCAGCTGGCGCTCGAAGCCACGCAGTTGGGCTACCGGGTCGGCGTGCGCGTGAACCTCGACGTGCTGAACGCGCAAACGCAGCTTTTCAACGCGCGGCGCGACTTGGCGAAGGCGCGCAACGATGCACTCGTGAACGCCCTGCGGCTGCGGCAAGCAGCCGGAACGCTGAGCGCCGAGGACGTGCTGAAGGTGGAGCGGCTGCTGGTGAAGTGAGGGCCGCTCTCCCAGTGGGAGAGAGAGAGAGTTGGGCTGGCCCCGCGGCTCAGAACCTGCGAACCAATCCAACGTGCACGCACTAAATTGGCTAGTCGTGGCGGGCGACGGACTGGGCTTGCGCCTCACCGATCGCGCGCGACATCCGCTTCGCTGCCCCGCGATGCTGCGCCGCGAAGGCCGTCGCCTTTTGCGACATCGCCTCCAGCCGTGCGTCGTCGCGCATCAAGGCAATCGCCTCGCGCAGTCCGGCGTCGATGTCTTCCACGCGCAGCGCCGCCCCGGCCGCGAGCGACAGCTCGGCCGCCTCCGCGAAGTTGAACGTGTACGGGCCCATGATCACCGGGCAGCCGCAGGCGGCCGCCTCGATGAGGTTCTGTCCTCCCAGTGGCGCGAAGCTGCCGCCCAGCAACGCCACGCGGGCCAGCCCGTAGTACAGCGGCATCTCACCCATGGAGTCGCCCAACCACGCATCGGCGTAGGCGCCCGCCGGCGTCGGTACGTGATCCCAGTGGCTGCGCCGCGCCAGGCGCAGGCCCGAAGCCTTGATCAGTTCTGCCACCTCCTCAAAGCGCTGCGGATGGCGCGGCACGATCACCAGGAGCGGCTTGATCGGCAACGAAGCGCACTGCCGCGACCAGGCGGCGAGCAACGCCGCCTCCTCGCCTTCGCGGGTGACGGCAGCGAGAAGCACCTGCCGGCCAAGGGCTTCGCGCCAGACTTGCCCGCGCGCCAGCAGCGTTTCGTCGGGGGCCATGTCGAACTTCAGGTTGCCGCTCACCGCCACGCGCCGGGCGCCCGCCTCGCGCAGCCGCAACGCGTCGGCCTCGGTCTGCGCGAGCACCAGCGCCAGTTGCTCTACCGCAGGCCGCAGCACCGAACCAAGCCGCTCGCCCTGGCGGCGGCTCTTCTCGCTCAGCCGCGCATTGGCCAGCACCATCGGCACCGCGTGGCGGCTGGCCGCGTGCAGCAGGTTGGGCCAGATCTCGGTTTCCATCAGCACGCCGACCGCCGGCCGGAACTGGCGGAAGAAGCGGTCCACCCCGCCCGGGGTGTCATAGGGCAGCCACACTTGCCGGTCGCCGGGCGCAAGCAGCGACGTGCCCGCCTCCCGCCCGGTGGCCGTGCCGTGCGTGAGCAACAGCCGCATGCCGGGACGCTCGGCACGAAGCGCTTGCACCAGCGCCGCCGCCGCGCGCGTCTCGCCGAGCGACACCGCATGCACCCACACCCAGCCATGGGACGGCGCGCCCGCATAAATGCCCAGGCGCTCGGCCAAGGCGTGGCGGTACAGCGGCTCGGCGCGCCCGCGCCACCAAAGCCGAATCAGATACATCGGCTGGATGAACCCTAACAGCACGGAATAGCCGCCGCGAGCGACCCGTTCGCGCCAGGGCTGCGGCCTCACCGTGACCCCGTTTGCCGGTATTGCGTCCATGCGTTTCGCCAGGCTTGCCACACCGTATCGACACCGGGCGTCGGCTGCCCCTCCACCGAAACCTGGTGGAGATGGCCATGCGCCGCCTGCGGGCCGGTACGCCATGAGGTGGGGAAGTTGTAGATCTGCACATGCGGCAGGTCGAGCGCCACGGCGATGTGGCTGGGCCCGCTGTCCACGCCAATCACACCGTGCGCCGCGCCAAAGCGATCGGCCAGCGCCGCGATGTCCATGGCAGGCCACACCTCGCACGCCGGCCCCAGGGCCGCGGCAATGCGCTCGGCACGCTCGCGTTCGGCAGGCCCGGCCTGCGGCAGCGCGACGCGCCAGCCGGCTTCAAGCATGCGGCGCCCCAGCGCAACCCAGTGCTCCTCGGGCCAAAGCTTGTCGTCACGCGAGCTGCCGTGGACAAACACCATGGTCCTATCGGTGTCCTCGGGCGGGTGCGCCTGGAGCCCGAACTGCGGCGGCCCGTGGTGCTCGTAGCCCAGCACGCGGCCCGCCAGCAGGCGAGCGCGGTCCAGCGCATGAATGCGCAGCGGCACGTCGACCGGGTGGTCTATCAGCCATCGCACCGGCCACTCATGACTGGAGCCCTCGGTGCGCACGGCCAGGCCGTAGCTCGGCCCGCGCGCCATGCGCGCCACCACGGCCGATTTCGTGAGGCCCTGGAAGTCGATCACCGCGTCGTAGCGTTCAGCACGCAGCGCGTCGCGAAAATGCCGCCATTCATCGCGCACCGGTCGGGTCCACCAGGCCTTGCGCCAGCGGCGCAAGGCGCACTCGAACACGCTGTGGATGCCGCGCACCCGACGCACCAGCGGAGCGAAGCTGGGTTCGACCACCCAGTCGATGAGAACGTCGGGGAACTCGGCGCAGATGTCGTGCACCACCGGCATGGTGTGCACCACGTCGCCCAGGGACGACAGCTTGACGACCAGTACGCGCACGCGGCAAGCCGCGGGTCAGTGCGCCGCGGAAGCGACCTGCGCATCCGGCTTGACGGCCTTGAGCGCCGCCATGAACTCCTCGCGGATACGCTCGAGCGCCTGCGGCGTGTGGCCTTCGAAGCGCAGCACCAGCACCGGCGTGGTGTTGGAGGCGCGGATCAGCCCGAACCCATCGTCGTACTCCGCGCGCAGGCCATCGGTGGTGATGATCTCCTTCGCGTTCGGAAACTTCGCGGTTTCCAGCAGCCGCTCCACCACCTGCCGCGGCTCGCCTTCGGCACAGGGCACGTTGAGTTCCGGCGTGCTGTGGCTGGTGGGCAGCCCGTTGAGTACCGCGCTGGGGTCCTTGGCGTGCGAGAGGATCTCCAGCAGCCGCGCCGCGGTGTAGGTGGCGTCGTCGAAGCCATACCAACGCTCGGCGAAGAAGATGTGCCCGCTCATCTCGCCGGCCAGCGGCGAGCCGGTTTCCTTGAGTTTGGCTTTCACCAGCGAGTGGCCGGTCTTCCACATCAGCGGCTGGCCGCCCGCGTCGCGGACGAGGGGCGCGAGTCGCTGCGTGCACTTCACGTCGTAGATGATGGTGGCGCCCGGCACGCGCTTGAGCACATCCAACGCGAACAGCATCAGCTGCCGGTCGGGGTAGATGATCTGCCCGTCCTTGGTGACCACGCCCAGGCGATCGCCGTCGCCGTCGAACGCGAGGCCCAGCTCGGCATCCGTGGTCTGCACGGTTTCAATCAACTCGGCCAGGTTCTCGGGTTTGCTGGGGTCGGGATGGTGGTTGGGGAAGTTGCCGTCGACCTCGGAATACAGCTCGCGCACATCGCAGCCCAGCGCGCGCAGAACGGCGGGCGCCGAGGCGCCGGGGATGCCGTTGCCGGAGTCGACCACGATCTTCATCGGCCGGGCGAGCTTGCAGTCGCGGGTGACGCGGTGCAGATACTCCTCGAACACGTCCATGGTGGCCGAGCGGCCCGGCGCGTTGGCGTAGTCCTCGTCTTCCATCCGCCGCCGCAGCTTCTGGATGTCCTCGCCGTAGATGGCGCGGCCGGCCAGCACCATCTTGAAGCCGTTGTAGTCCTTGGGGTTGTGGCTGCCGGTGACCTGGATGCCACTGTGGCAGCCATGGTCGCCGCGCGTGGCCGCCACGTAGTACAGCATCGGCGTGGTGACGGGGCCGATGTCGACCACGTCGAGCCCAGTGGAAGCCAGCCCACGGATCAGCGCCGCGGAGAGTGGCGGGCCCGACAGGCGACCGTCGCGGCCCACCGCCACGGCGCGCTCGCCGGCCGCGAGCGCCTCGGTGCCGAAGGCGCGGCCGAGGTGCTCGGCCACCTGCTCATCGAGCGTGCGGCCCACGATGCCGCGGATGTCATAGGCTTTGAAGATGCTGGGATCGACGTGCATGGACACCTGCTCTCGTGGTTCGAATCGGGGGCATTGTAGGGATGGCATTCGCACACCCCCGCACGGGCCCGGAACGCTGCGCCACCGCCACATGCCCACATGTCCGAAAACGGCCGGTGCACCGCCGCCGCGGCGCCAATAATGGCCTCATGACCCTGGACGCCGATGCCGCCTACCTTGCGCTGAAGGCGCGCGATGCGCGTTTTGACGGCCTGCTGTTCGTGGGCGTCACCTCCACGCGCATCTACTGTCGCCCGATCTGCCGCGTGCGCACGCCACGGCGCGAGAACTGCCGCTTCTTCGAGACCGCGGCCCAGGCCGAGGCCCAGGCATTCCGCCCCTGCCTGAAATGCCGGCCCGAGATCGCGCCGGGGCCGGGGCCGGCATGGTCGGTGATGGATGCGTCGCGCACGCTCGCGCGCCAGGCCGCCGACTGGCTCGACGAGCAAGCGCGCGCCGGGCAGCCACCCAGGCTTTCCGCTCTGGTCGAGCGGCTGGGCGTCAGCGACCGGCACCTGCGGCGCATCTTCCAGGCAGAGCATGGCGTGACGCCCGTGCAGTACCTTCAGACACGCCGCCTGCTCACCGCCAAGCAGCTGCTGACGGACACGCGCCTGCCGGTGTCGCAGGTGGCGCTGGCCAGCGGCTTCGGCAGCCTGAGGCGCTTCAACGCCGCCTTCTCGGTCAGCTATCGCATGAGCCCTAGCCGCCTGCGCGGTGAGGCGGCGCTCGATGCCCCCACCACCGACGACGCGGTCTCGGTCACCCTCGCGTATCGCGCCCCCTACGACACCGCCCACCTGTCGAGCTTCCTCGCGCAGCGGGCCATTGCTCGCGTGGAGCAGGTCGATGGACGTCGCATCCGCCGCACGCTGCGCGCTGGCGTGGCGGGCAAGGCCGCGGGCTGGGTGGAGGTTGAGTTCCTGCCGCAAGCTGCCCGAGTGCGTCTGCGATTCGCAAGCACGCTCGCGCCGGCCAGCGCGGCGCTGGTGGCCGCTGTGCGCCGCTGGCTCGACCTGGACGCCACCCCCGAAGCCATCGCGCCGGCACTGCAGCAACTGCCTGGCGATGCCGGGCTTCGGCTGCCCGGCAGTCTCGACGCCTTCGAGCTGGCCGTGCGGGCCGTGCTGGGCCAGCAAGTGACAGTGGCCGCGGCGCGCACGCTGGCTCGCCGGCTGGTCGAGCGCTTCGGCAACCCGGTCGACACGCCATGGCCCGATATTGATCGCAGCTTCCCCGCGCCGGAGTCGCTCGCCGAAGCCGCCACGGGCGACATCGCCTCGCTGGGCATCATTCGCACGCGTGCCGACGCAATCCGAGCCCTGGCCCATGCCTGGCCCGGGCTGGCGACACGTCTCATGCCGCACCAGCCGCCTGACGCCCTCATCGCCGCACTGTGCGAACTGCCGGGCATCGGCGCATGGACCGCGCACTACATCGCCATGCGCGCACTCGGCTGGCCCGATGCTTTCCTGCCTCACGACGTGGCACTGCACAAGGCCATGCGAGAGCGCTTCGGATGCCGCTCGCAGCGCGAGGCCAACACCATCGCCGAATCCTGGCGCCCTTGGCGCGCCTATGCCGTGCTGCGTTTATGGAAAACGCTGGAGAACCCCGCATGACTGCTGCCACCTCGATGCTGCGAAGCGCCCTCACCGCTCAAGCCACGCTGGACACGCCGCTGGGCGCTCTGCTCATCGCGCGCACGCGCCAGGGCTTGGCCGGCGCCTGGTTTGAAGGCCAGAAGGACCACCCCGGCCCGCTGTGCGTGCCGCAGCGCCCCGACGACCCGCTGCTCGCCACCGCGGCGGCGCAGTTGGCGGACTACTTCGCCGGCCGTCCGGCGCGCTTCGATGTGCCGCTGGACCTGCACGGCAGCAGCTTCCAGCGCGGCGTGTGGCAGGCGCTGTTGGCCATCGGCTCGGGCCAGACGCGCAGCTACCTCGACATTGCCAGGCAGGTCGGTGCACCACGCGCGGCGCGTGCCGTGGGCGCGGCGATCGGCCGCAACCCGGTGTCGGTGATCGTGCCTTGCCACCGCGTCATCGGCGCAGGCGGCGCGCTCACCGGCTATGCGGGCGGCCTGGCGCGCAAGCGTGCCTTGCTGACGCTTGAAGGCGTGGCGTCGCGATGAGCCCGGCGAGCCTCGCCGAACTGGTGACGCTGGCCGCGATCTGGGGCGGCTCCTTCCTCTTCATGCGCATGGGGGCGGGCGAGTTCGGGGCCGTGCCTCTGGCCGCGCTTCGCGTGACCGGGGCGGCGCTTTTTCTGTTGCCCCTGCTGCAGGTGCGAGGGCAGGTGGCGGCACTGCGCACGCATTGGCGGCCCATCCTTCTGCTCGGGGTGCTGAACTCCGCCCTGCCATTCGTGCTGTTCGGTTATGCGGCGCTGTCGATCACGGCCGGGCTGTCGTCGATCTTCAATGCGGCAGCACCGCTGTTCGGCGCGGTGATCGGGTGGCTCTGGCTGAAGGACCGCCTCACGCCCTCGCGCATCGCCGGCCTGGCGATCGGCTTCGGTGGCGTGCTGTGGCTGGCGTGGGACAAGGCTAGTTTTCGACCGGGCGGCTCGGGCTGGGCTGTCGCGGGCTGCCTCGCCGCCACGCTGTGCTACGCCATCGCGGCGGCCTACACGAAAAAGCGCTTCGCCGGCGTGCCGCCGCTCGCCCTGGCCACCGGTAGCCAAGTTGCCGCTGCGCTGGTGCTGGCGGGCCCCGCCCTGCTATGGCGACCGGCCGCGATGCCTTCGCCCAGTGCGTGGCTGGCCGTGGGCCTGCTCGCCGTGGCCTGCACCGGGATCGCGTATGTGCTGTATTTCCGCCTCATCGCCCACGTGGGCGCGGCCAACGCGATCTCCGTCACCTTTCTCATCCCGGTGTTCGGCGTGCTGTGGGGCTGGCTGTTCCTCGGCGAGCAGGTCACGCAGCCGATGCTCATCGGCTGCGCGGTCATCCTGGCCGGCACCGCGCTCACCACCGGGGTGCTGAGGCTGCCGAGGCGGGCACCCGCACAAGCCTGAAGGGTGGGGCGCACCCGACCCCCATACACTTGCACCGGCCTCCAGCGAAACGCGGCGCCCGGCGCCCCGGCCCTGGTCGCTCCAATTCAAACCAAGTCTGAAAGGACCCGACCGGCACAATCCCCAGCCGTCGTGCCGGAAAAACAACCGATGAAGCTTCTTGCGCGCCTTGCCCTCATCGCCCTGGTGGCCCTTGCCGCATGCAGCACGACGCCGGATGATTCTGAGGACGGCGGCGAAGCGCAGACCGCCTCCGACTCGTCGCTGCTCGAGCCCAATGCCAACCTCGTGGCGCTCGACATTCCGCCCATACCGAAGCAGCTGGTCCAGCAGGTGGCCAAGTACACCGACTTCCGCGGCCACGGCTTCGTCGACTGGCACCCCATGAAGCGCGAGATGCTGGTCTCGCATCGCAAGGCGGGCGGCCAAACCATGCAGCTGTTCCGCGTGGCTTCGCCCATGGGCAAGCCCGAGCAACTCACCAACTTCGCCGACCCGGTGACGCGCGCGGGCTACGAGCCGCGCGAGGGCCGCTACATCGTGTTCGAACGCAGCATGGGCGGCGACGAAGCATCCCAGCTCTATCGGCTGGACCCGGGCAGCGGGCGCGAGCCGGCCCTGCTCACGGCCGCCAGCGAGCGCCACACCATGGAGCTCTGGCTTCACCGCAAGAGCCGGCTCATCTACAGCACGGTGCCGCTTAACCGCACCGCGCAGAGCGGCAACCGCGAGAACCCAACGCAGACGCTCACGCTGATCGACCCCGCCAACCCCCTGGACCGCCGGCGCCTCGCCGAGCTGAAGGGCACGGGCTGGAGCGTGGACGCGGTGTCATGGGACGACCGGCTGGTCGCTCTCACGCGGCATCTCTCGGCCAACGAAACGCAGGTCTGGCTGCTCGAACTGGAGAACGGCCGGCTGCGGCAGCTGCTGCCCGCCCCGGGGGCCAAGGCGGCTCGCGGCGTGTACATCGCAGGCGGCTTCCGGCGCGACAACTCGGGGCTGTTCTTCGTGACCGACCGCGACGGCGAGTTCCGGGAGCTCATGTTCCATCGCTTCGATGACCAGAAGACGGTATCCATGACGCGCCACATCCGCTGGGACGTGGACGGCGTGACTCTGTCCGATGACGGCCGGCTGCTGGCCGCGCGAGTGAACGCGGACGGGCGCCACGAAGTGCGCCTGTTCGATGCTCATCACTTCAGGGAACTGCGCACCCCGCGCATGCCGTCGGGAACCGTGAACCACGTGCAGTTCCGCGACAAGAGCATCGAGTTGGCCGTCTCGGTCAGCAGCGCCAAGGCGCCCAGCCAGCTTCACTCCATCGACGTGGAAAGCGGGCGCCCGGCGCAATGGACCAGCGCGTACGCACCGCCTGGCATCAGCATGGCCGCCTTTCCCGAGCAGAAGATCGTGCGCTGGCGCAGCTACGACGGCCTCACGATTTCGGGCCTGCTCACCTCGCCACCTGCGCGTTTCACCGGCCGCCGTCCGGTGCTGGTGCTGATTCACGGCGGGCCGGAGTCGCAGGCGACGGTGGGTTTTCTGAATCGCTACAACTATCTCGTCAACGAACTGGGCATCGCCATTCTCGAGCCCAATATTCGCGGCTCGTCGGGCTACGGCAAGAGCTTCCTCGCCCTCGACAACGCAACGAAGCGCGAAGACGCTGTGCGCGACATCGGCGCACTACTAAACTGGATCGGCGCGCAGCCCAGGCTCGAAGCTTCCCGCGTGATCGTTGCCGGCAGCAGCTACGGCGGCTACGTGGCCCTGGCGGCGGCTTTTCACTATGCCGATCGCATTGCCGGCACGATCGACATGGTCGGCATTTCGAACTTCGTCACCTTCCTCGAGAACACCGAGAGCTACCGACGCGACCTTCGGCGCGCGGAGTACGGCGACGAGCGCGATCCGAGCATGCGCGAGTTCCTGCTCGGCATCTCGCCACTCACGCACGCCAAGCGCATCACCCGGCCGTTGTTCGTGGTGCAGGGCCTGAATGACCCGCGCGTGCCGTTCACCGAAGCCGAACAGCTTGTCGGCAAGGTGCGCGAGAACGGCAATCCGGTGTGGTATCTGCGCGCAGACAACGAAGGCCACGGCTTTGTGCGCAAGGAAAACGCCGACTTCCAGTTCTACGCGACGGTGATGTTCGTTGAGGAGATCCTGCTGCGTTGACGCGATTTGGCCAGGTTCACTTCCTGTGAACCCCACCGGCACGGTGTCCACGACCGCTCTCAGCTCGGCGACTGGAACCCGCCTGCGCGAAACGTCAGCACGAGCGTATCCCGACAGCCGCCCGGCACGGCGGCCTCCGAGGGTTGGATGGGCGTCGTCTCGTGGATCACCCGCTCGTCGTCGAGCAGAAGCGCGGTCCACGGCTCGGTCATGGTGAAGCGGGTGCCCATCGGGCCCGCCGCATCGAACACGCGCGTCTCGCCGCCCTTCACGCCGACGCGTTGCACCAGCAGGACCGCGACCATATCGACGCCATCGCGGTGCGCACCCTCGGGGGTGGGTCGTCCGATGCCGCCTGTGGTGTCGATGCGGAACTGATGCGCCTCCACATGCCAGGGCCGGGGGCCTTTCAATGCGCCGCATACGCCGGCCAGCGCACGCAGCAACGCATCCCATGCCGGCTGTGCCACCACTGCCGGATCGATCGGCTCGAACCAGCGCTCCAGTCCGCCGTGCAGCGCGTTGTATGACACCGGCTGCCAGTGCGCGCGATGTGGCGTCTGCACGACCATGCCCCCCTCAACGACGAAGCAGGAGTGCCGGCGCCGCCGATAGCGACCGCCATCGCGGAGGAAGGCATCGGGCGGGAGTTCGTTCCAACTCGGCGCGAGGGCTTGCAACTGCTCGGGATGTACGCCGGCAAGCGTGGCCAGGCCGCCGGGGCTCAGGGCCGCGTGGCCTTGCGAGCGCAGCACGTCGGCCAGACGCGAGGGATCGGTGAACGGGGGATGGAGCACGGCAGTCGTCATGGCCGAGATCATGCCGCACGGCGCGCAGCGGCTATGCTGGCCGCCTCCCTTGTCGAGCTTGCAGCCCATGACCTCGTCCATCGTCCCTGGCGGCCGTGCCGCGGAGTTGATCGACCTGCTCCAGTTGACGCCGCATCCCGAGGGCGGCCATTACCGCGAGGTGTTCCGCGCGCCGGAGATCGTGCAGCCGCACGACGGCAGGCCCTCGCGCAGCGCGCTGACCACGATCGATTTCCTGCTGGTGCAAGGCGAGTGCAGCGCCTGGCATCGGGTCACTTCCGCCGAGATTTGGCACCTTCTCGAAGGCCGCTTGCGACTGTGGCTCATGCCGCCCTCGCTGGACGCGGTGCATTGCGTGGACCTCGGCCCCGTGGCAGCTGCGCAGGCACCCCGCCATGTCGTGCCCGCACACTGGTGGCAGGCGGCCGAGCCGGTGGGAGAGCTGGCGCTCGTGGGGGCGACCGTGGGGCCGGGATTCGACTTCGCTGACTTCGGCTTCCTGCGTGAAGAGCATGCGGCACGCCAGGCACTGCAGCGCCTGAACCCCTCGCTACTGCACCTTCTTTGAAAAACGCGCCTGTGGCGCGGATGCATCAGCTTGCGATCACCACGCCAGCCGGCGCCTTCGAGCGCCACGCTGTGATGCCGGTTCCCGGGCGGCCCTCGGCGTTCACTAGCCATTACGCAATCAACAGCCGTTCACGAACGCACGGCAACCGGCGCAACGGGAAGCGGTCAAGTTGGAACCGTCGGCGGCTTTCAGCCAACGGCTTATCCAATCGACAAGGAGTTCTCCCGATGAAGATGATCGCCAAAGCAATCGTGTCCGCAGCCGCGCTGGCCGCCTTGTCCGCCCAGGCCCAGGGCACATCCACCGGCCCCGGGCCTTACGTGGGCGGCAGCATTGGCGCCGGCCGCTACAGCGGCCCTCCCGTGGGCGGGCTGGACACCGACCGCTCGAGTACCGGCGGCAAGATCTACGGCGGCTATGAGTTCACACCGAACGTTGCCCTCGAAGCCGGCTACGTGGATCTGGGCAAGGCCGAAAGCGCGGCGGGCAGCGTGCGCGGGCGCGGCGTGTTTGTCGACGCCGTGGGCAAGGTGCCGGTCGGCCAGGGCTTCTCGGTGCTCGGCCGCCTGGGTGCCTTCAACGGGCGCGGCACCAGCGACCTGGGCGACGGCGACCGCGACACCGACCTGAAGTACGGCCTGGGCGTGCAGTACGACTTCACCCCGCAGACGGCCATTCGCGGCGAGTGGGAGCGCTATCGCTACGACACCGTGGCCGGCAACGCACACACCAACCTCTACTCGTTAGGCCTGAACTACAAGTTCTGACCG
>CBFHAS010000044.1:0-29461 GCA_965653625.1 uncultured Burkholderiaceae bacterium
ATCTTCATGGGGTGGGTGGCTGGTGGGCCGAACAATAGTTAAAGTAAACAAACATTATGCTCGACCGAGCATTGGTGTTTGTACCGATGTCAATGAGGTTGAAGTGGTCGGGCCAAGATGATTATGCTTGTTAAACATTATCGACACAACGCACCCGAGCCGTCCATGACCCACACCCTTGTCCCCGCCACCGGCCTGCTGGCCCAGTTGCCGTTGCTGAAGATCGAACTCGACGGGCCCGTGGCCGTGGTGCGGCTGAACCGCCCGGTCAAGCGCAACGCGATCAGCGACGAGCTCATTGCCCAGATCCACACCGCCTTCGTCAACCTGCCCGGCGAAGTGCGCGCAGGGGTGCTCTCGGGCGAGGGCGAGCATTTCTGTGCCGGGCTCGACCTGTCGGAGCTGACCGAGCGCAGCGTGGCCGGCGGCATCGACCATTCGCGCGGCTGGCATGCGGCTTTCGATCAGGTGCAGTTCGGCCGCGTGCCGGTGGTGGCCGTGCTGCACGGCGCGGTGGTGGGCGGCGGGCTCGAGCTCGCCAGCGCCGCCCATGTGCGCGTGGCCGAGCGCAGCACCTTCTACGGGCTGCCCGAAGGCCAGCGTGGCCTCTTCGTGGGCGGGGGCGGCTCGGCGCGCATTCCGCGCCTCATGGGCGTGGCGCGCATGGCCGACATGATGCTCACCGGCCGCGTGCTCGATGCCGAAGAAGGGCAGCAGGCGGGCCTGTCCACCTACCTGGTGGAGCCCGGCCAGGGATTGACCAAGGGGATCGAGCTGGCAAAGAAGATGGCCTCGCACGCGCCGCTGTCGAACTTTGCGGTGACGCATGCGTTGCCGCGCATTGCTGACATGTCGCAGTCCGAAGGGCTGTTCGTCGAGTCGCTCATGGCCGCCATCGCGCAGGGCGACGAAGCGGCCAAGATGCGCATGCGCGATTTCCTGGAAGGCCGTGCCGGGAAGGTGCAGAAGTCGTGAGCGAGGCAGCGCTCTCCGCGGACAAGGGGTTGCGATGAGTGGATACCGAGACATACACGTAGGCGGCTGCCTGTCGGCCGCCGTCGAGCAGCGCCCCGGCGGCGTGATGGTGCTGCGTTCCACCGAGCCGCTGCAGTCCTATCCCGAGCGCCTCACCGATCGCCTGGAGCACTGGGCGCGCGAGGCGCCGGATCGGGTGTTCGTCGCCAAGCGAGAGCGTGGTGGCCCATGGCGCACCATCACCTACGCGCAGATGGCGCAGCGCGCCCAGGCCGTGGGCCAGGCGCTGGCCACGAGGCCCCTTTCCCCCGAGCGGCCCATCGTCATCCTTTCAGACAACGACCTCGAGCACCTCACGCTCGCCATGGGCGCCATGTGGGCGGGCGTGCCGTACTCGCCCATCTCGGCGGCGTACTCGCTGGTCTCGCAGGACTATGCCAAGCTGCGTCACATCCTGGGTACGCTCACGCCGGGCATGGTGTTCGCGTCAGGCCCGCAATTCGGCAAAGCCATCTCGGCCGTGGTGCCCGACGACGTGGAAGTGGTGCTCACGGAAGGCGAGGTGCCGGGTCGGCGCGTGACGCGCTTCGATGAGCTTGTGGCCGCGAAACCCGGCCCCGAGCTTGATGCCGCACACGCGAAGGTGGGCCCCGACACCATCGTGAAGTTTCTCTTCACCTCCGGCTCCACCAAGCAGCCCAAAGGCGTGATCAACATCCACCGGATGATGTGCGCCAACCTGCAGATGATCCGGCAGGCGTTCGCCTTCCTGGCTGACGAGCCGCCGGTGCTGGTGGACTGGCTGCCCTGGAACCACACCTTCGGCGGCAACCACAACGTGGGCATCACGCTGTACAACGGCGGCACGCTCTACATCGACGAAGGCAAGCCCACGGCGGCCGGCATCGCCGAGACGCTGCGCAACCTGCGCGAGGTCTCGCCCACCATCTACTTCAACGTGCCCAAGGGCTTCGAGGAAATCGCCTCGGCCATGGACCATGACGACCTGCTGCGCGAGTCGCTGTTCCGGTGCGTGAAAGCCTTCATGTTCTCCGGCGCTGGTCTCTCGCAGGCGGTGTGGGACAAACTCAACCACCATGCCGAGCGCACCATCGGCGAACGCATCCGCGTGCTCACGGGCCTGGGCATGACGGAGACGGCGCCCTCGTGCACCTTCGCGTTAGGCACCGACGTGGGTTCGGGCGACATCGGCCTGCCGTGCCCCGGCGTGGAAGTGAAGCTCGTGCCCATGGAAGGCAAGACCGAAGTGCGCTTTCGCGGGCCGAACGTGATGCCCGGCTACTGGCGATCGCCCGAGCAGACGGCCGAAGCCTTCGACGAGGAAGGCTTCTACCGCACGGGCGATGCGGTGAAGTTCAAGGACACGGCGAACCCGCAACGTGGCCTGGTGTTCGACGGCCGCATCGCCGAAGACTTCAAGCTCTCGACCGGCACCTTCGTGAGCGTGGGGCCGCTGCGTGCGCGGATCATTCTCGACGGCGCCCCCTGCGTGCAGGACGTGGTGGTCACCGGGATCAACCGCGACGACATCGGCATCCTCTTCTTTCCGCGCCTCGACGAGTGCCGCAAGCTGGCCGGCTTGCCGGCCGACACGCCGGCCGCCGAGGTGCTGCGCCATGCCGCCATCCGCGGCTTCTTCCAGTCGTTGGTCGATCGGCAGTGGAAGGCTGGCACCGGCAGCGCCAACCGCGTGGCCCGCGCGATGGTCATGGCCGAGCCGCCGAAGATCGACCGCGGCGAGGTCACCGACAAGGGCTCCATCAACCAGCGCGCGGTGCTGTTGCATCGCACCGCGTGGGTCGAGCAACTTTACGAAGGCGGCGAGGACGTGATCCTGCCGAATAGGACATGAAGATCGAAGGAATGCCCGCGCTGGTGACCGGCGGCGGCTCAGGCCTGGGCGCGGCGACTGCGCGCGAACTGGCACGCCAAGGCGCCAAGGTGGCGGTGCTCGACATCAACACCGAGGGTGCCGAGGCCGTGGCGCGCGAGATCGGGGGCTTGAGCCTGCGCTGCGACATCACCAGCACCGAGAGCGTGCAGCAGGCCATGGCCGCGGCGAGCGAAAAGCACGGGCCCGCACGCATCCTCATGAACGTGGCGGGCATCGGCGGCGCCAGGCGCGTGGTCGGCAAGGACGGCGCGCCCATGCCCATCGAAGACTTCCGGCGCGTGATCGACGTGAATCTCGTCGGCACCTTCAACGTGATCCGCCTGCTCGCCGCCGAGATGGTGAAGCTCGACCCGCTGCAAGACGGCGCGCGCGGCGTGATCGTGAACACCGCGTCGGTGGCGGCCTACGACGGCCAGGTGGGGCAGGAGGCTTACGCGGCCTCGAAGGGCGGGCTGGTCTCGCTCACGCTGCCGCTGGCCCGCGACCTGGCGCAGTGGGGCGTGCGCGTGGCCACCATCGCGCCGGGGCTCTTTCTCACGCCGCTGATGCACCAGCTGCCGGAAGATGTGCAGAAGTCGCTTGCGGCATCCATTCCCTTTCCCAAGCGGCTCGGCAAGCCGGAAGAGTTTGCCGAGCTGGCCGCGCACATCGTTCGCAACGATCACCTCAATGGGGAGGTCATCCGCCTGGACGGCGCGCTTCGCATGGCGCCGCGCTGAGAAGGTCCCATCCAAGCTCATCACACAGGAGTCCGCATGAGCCTTGATCGCCGACAGTTCCTTGCCGCTACCGGGGCGCTCGCCGCCTCGGGCTTCCCGAGCCTCTCGTTCGCGCAGTCGCTGGAGAGTGCGCGCGTCCTGTGCGGCTTCCCGGCCGGCGGCACCACCGATGCGGTGTCGCGGCGCGTGGCCGACAAGATCCGCGGCACCTATGCCAAGGCGGTGCTGGTGGAGAACAAGCCGGGTGCGGGCGGACGCCTGGCGGTGGAAGAGCTCAAGCGCAGCGCGCCCGACGGCACCACGATGCTGCTCACGCCGGCGGCAATGATCACGCTGTATCCGCACGTGTACACCAAGCTCACGTACACGCCCGACGACGTGACGCCGGTGACCACCGCCTGCACCATCAGCTTCGCCTTCGGCGTGGGGCCGGGCGTGCCCGACTCGGTGAAGACGCTCAAGGACTTCCTCGCCTGGGCCAAGGCCAACCCGCAGAAGGCCAGCTATGGCACGCCGGGCGCGGGTTCGCCGCCGCACCTGCTGGGCATGCTGCTGTCCAAGGAAAGCGGCGTCACGCTGAACCACATTCCCTATCGCGGCTCTGCCCCAGGCATCCAGGATCTTCTGGGCGGCCAGGTGCCTTCCATGTCTTCCCCCATCGGCGACTACCTGCCCCACCTCAAGAGCGGCAAGCTGCGCGTGCTGGCCACCTCGGGCCCCACGCGTTCGCGCTTCACCCCCGACGTGCCCACCTACACCGAGCAGGGGTTCAAGGCGCTGGAGATGCTGGAGTGGTATGGCTTCTTCCTGCCGGCGAAGGCCTCGTCCGAGGTGGTGAACCGCGCGGCCAGTGCCATTGCGGCGGCCGTGAACACGCCCGAGGTGACCCAAGCCTTCACGGAGATGGGCTTCGAGCCGCACGTGAAGCCGCCGGCCGAACTGGCCCGGGCGGTGAAGCAGGAAAACGCCAACTGGGGGCCGATCGTCAAGCGTGTCGGGTTCACGCCCGAGGCCTGATTGCGCGGCGCCATGACTCTTCGCGACACACGCTTCGTCCTGCGGCACCTGCTGCACACCGACCGCGTCTACGCCGGCCTGCCCGCGCACGAGGCGGTCGATGCCGAGCTCATCGACCAGGTCTGCGAGGCGGCCCGCGCGTTCACGCAGGGCGTGCTCGCGCCGCTCAATGCCTCGGGTGACCGCGAAGGCTGCGTCCTGCGGGCCGATGGCCAGGTCCGCACGCCGGGCGGCTTCCCGGCCGCGTGGCAGGCGTTCGTGCAGGCCGGATGGCCGGCGCTCGCCTGCCATCCCGATGATGGCGGCCAGGGCCTGCCCCACACGCTGGACGCCGTGCTGCACGAAGCCGTGGCCGCGGCCAACCCGGGCTGGGGCATGTTCTTCGGCATCTTGCACGGCGGCTATGCCTGCCTGCGGGCGCACGGGAGCGACGAGCTGAAGCAGCGCTACCTCGCCGCCATCGCCAGCGGCGAAACGCTGGTGACCATGTCGCTCACCGAAGCGCAGGCCGGCAGCGACCTCGGCTTGGTGCGCACGCGCGCCGAGCCGAGGGCCGACGGCAGCGCCAGACTGTGGGGCACCAAGATCTTCATATCCGGCGGTGATCACGACCTCACGCCGCAGATCGTTCACCTGGTGCTCGCGCGGCTCCCCGATGCGCCGCCGGGCTCCAAGGGGCTGTCGCTCTTCCTCGTACCCAAGCTCTTGCCCGAAGGCCGGCGCAACGCGGTCACGGTGGAGCGGCTCGAAGAGAAGATGGGCCTGCATGGCAGCCCCACCTGCGTGCTTCGCTTCGACAGTGCGACCGGTTGGCTCGTGGGCGAGCCGCACCGCGGCCTGCCCGCGATGTTCGTGATGATGAACTCGGCACGCATCAACGTCGGCTTGCAGGGCGTGGGCGCGGCTGCCGCGGCGCTGGCGCAGGCCGAGGCGTATGCGGCCGAGCGCGTGCAAGGCGGCGGACAGGCCATCGTGCAGCATGCGCCCGTGCAGCGGCTGCTGGCCCGCACCCGCGCATGGACCGAAGGGGGCCGCATGCTCGCGCTGTGGACCGCACTTCGTCTCGACGTGGCACATGCCCATCCCGATGCGGCCGAGCGTGCCCGTGCGCTGCGCGAGGTGTCGATCGCCACGCCGGTGGTCAAGTCGCTGCTCACAGAGCAGGGTGTCGCCGGTGTGAGCGACTGCCTGCAGGTCTTCGGCGGCCACGGCTACGTGAGCGAGTGGGGCATCGAGCAGCGCCTGCGCGACTTGCGCGTGGCCATGCTCTACGAGGGCACGAACGAGATCCAGGCACTGGACCTGCTGCAGCGAAAGATCGCCTCCGACGGCGGCGCGGCGCTGCGCGAGCTGCTCGATTCGCTGCCGGGCGCCGACGGTCGCGCGCAGGCAGCAGCGCAACGCCTGCTCCAAGCAGTGGACGCGCTGCTGGCGGCCGACGTGCCGCCGGGCCTGGCCGCGCCTGTGCTGCTGCGCTCGGTCGGCCTGGTGCTGCTCGCCCGGCTGTGGCAAGCCGCCGATGCCGCTGCCTCCTCGGAGGATGCGCGCTTCGCCGAGCGCAAGCGCGCCACCGCGGCGGTCTTCTTCCAGCAGGTGTTGCCCGAGCTCGATGCCTTGCTCGCGCAGATCGAAGCGATGGTGCGAGAGCCGGCGGCGCATGCGAATGCCCAAGCTCTGGCCGCGGGAGCAAACGCATGCTGAAGCGCGATGACGATGGGCAACACGGTGCACGGGCTTCATACACTGAGCCCATGCCCCTTGCCTCGACAGACACCGCCCCGCATGGTCTGGACCAGCACTGCCTGACGCACGTGCTTGGTTACCAGGTCGTGCAGGCCGACATCCCGCTGAAGAAGGTGTTCTTCAAGCACATTGGCGAGCCTCTGGGCTTGCGGCCGGTGGAGTTCACCATCCTCGTGCTGCTGGCCTTCAACCCCGGCGCCACCGGCAAGCAGCTTGCGCAGACGCTGGCGGTGACGGCGCCCAACATCACCATCGTGCTTGACCGCATGAGCGAGAAGGGCCTGCTCGAACGCGTGCGCAGCGAGACCGACCGCCGCGCCCAGAACATCCACCTCACGCCCGCCGGCGAGAAGCTCGCTCGGCGCGCGCATCAGGCTTCGAAGACCATGGAGAACGACGTGTTGCGCCACCTGAGCGAAGGCGAGCGCGTGATGCTGCTGGAGCTGCTGCAGAAGGTGGCGCGGCATCGTCGCGTATGAGCGGCACGTCTTCGCGCACCACGGTCTGCCGCGTGCGCGTCGAGTTCGGCGATTGCGATCCGGCCGGCATCGTGTGGTTTCCGAACTTCTTCCGCTGGATCGACGCGGCTTCACGCCATTTCTTCGTCAGCTGTGGCGTGCCCCCTTGGCACGAACTGGAGCGCCGCACCGGCGTGATGGGCACGCCTCTCGTCGACACGCAGGCGCGATTCGTCAAGAGCACGAGCTATGGCGATGAGTTGGAGGTACACACCACAGTGGCCGAATGGCGCGGCAAGAGCTTCGTGCAGGCGCACCGCGTGATGCGCGGCGGCGATCTCATCATGGAATGCCGCGAGGTGCGGGTGTTCGCCACGCGGCGCAGCGAGGCCGAAGGTGGCGGGATTCGGGCGGTGGCTGTGCCTGACGAGGTGCGGGCGCTGTGCCTGGCCGAGCCGGGGTAAGTCAGACGGAACACCGTTTGCTGGAGGCGACGTTCGGAGGTAACCATGACCCAGTTCAAGCCGAGCCAGTACAACAGCGCTTCCCCGTACCTCATCGTTTCCGACGCGGCAGCCACGATCCGCTTCCTGCAGCAGGTCTTCGGCGCAACGCTGCTTCGCTCCTTTCCGGACGACAAAGGCCGGCTGAGGCACGCCGAAGTTCAGATCGATGACACCGTGGTCATGGTCGCTGATTCAGCACCCTCTTGGCCGCCCGTGCCGTCGCACGTGCACGTCTACGTGCCTGACGTCGACTCCACCTACACCAAGGCGCTCGCCGCTGGGGCAGAGTCGGTGCAAGAGCCCGTGCGGAAGCAGGACGAAGACAAGCGAGGCGGCGTCAAGGACAGCGGCGGCACGACATGGTGGATAGCCACCAAGGTCGGCTAGTCACGGCGACTGCGGAGACGCAGGCGCGGCGCCCACGAACCTTTCCCAGGTGGCGCACCTCGGCGTCGCGTGGCGCGTCGGCCGCCGCGATGCCGATGCTGTCCTTGTGAACGTCCAGACCCACCGGCCGCCTTGTGCAACTACGTTGTTGCAGGGGACGGACCGCAGAATTCACGACATACCCCTCCGTTCGGGCTGAGCTTGTCGAAGCCAGCGCGCACCGCCAGGCACTTCGACTTGCCCACCCCAGAAACTGCAGTCCGCACCATGACAACGAATGTGAACACCCGAGAACGAGAGGCTCTACTCGATACGCTGAAAGTTCGGTTTGAACAGAACATGCGTCGACACCAAGGCATCACATGGGCCGAAGTACTGGCCAAGCTGCAGGCCAGTCCCGAGCGACTATGGTCGCTCAATGAGATGGAGAGGACTGGCGGTGAGCCGGACGTCATCGGCCTTGCAAAGGAGGGCGACGGATACGTCTTCTGCGATTGCTCCGCGGAGAGTCCGCTGGGCCGAAGAAGCGTTTGTTATGACCGCGAGGGACTGAACTCTCGAAAAGAGCACAAGCCGCAAAGCAGCGCCGTAGATGTCGCTGCCGCCATGGGCATCTCGATTCTTACGGAAGGGCAATATCGAGAGCTTCAGCGGTTGGGAGAGTTCGACGCAAAGACGTCGAGCTGGGTGGAAACCCCACCTGACATAAGAACGCTCGGGGGAGCGCTCTTCTGCGACCGCCGCTACGGCACTGTCTTCCTGTATCACAACGGCGCACAGTCGTACTACTCGTCAAGAGGGTTCCGCGGGTTGCTCACAGTCTGAGCCAGGAACAGTCCATCAGCTGTGACGCCTTAACCCCTTACAGGGACGAAAGATACTTGGGCGAGACAGAGTGACCCTTGGTGTGTCGGCGGCTATGGCAGTTCTTGCGATTGCCCTTGTGGCATGGGTCGTAGGTGTCGTGCGGCGCAGACGAGCCTGACCGCTCTACGGGGAGGGACACAGGGCCTTCCCGCTGAAGCCCTGCCTTCCTGCCATCCCTAATGTGCTTCCCATTTTTGGGATGGCGCCCGTGATGCGACGCGCAGTACACATAGCGCCAGCAAACCCAGCGGAGCCGACACATGAACGAGCTGCAAGCCATATCGGCGGTAAGCCGAGCGCAAGGATGGCGATCTCGGCTCATGCTGGCGAGTGTCCTCATGCTGGTGGCCTGTGGTGGCCAAGCGCCGTCGCCGTTCACCGGTGCGCAGTCGGGCGGCGATGGTATGCGCACGCCGGCGGAACCCGCACGGGCGAGTACCACGCCGATGTTGGCTTCGTCACCGGCTGCAGTGAACGAAGCACGCGGCCAGCTTGTGACGGTAGTCGATGGGACCCTGACCGCTCGCCTCATCGATCAAGACCTCGGTACTGTGTTGGCCGCGGTTGCTCGACAAAGCAAGATCGCGATCAACGCCGATTCGGCTATCGCCGGTGCGCGCGTCAGCGCCAACCTCGTACGGGTGCCGTTGACCGAGGGGCTTCTGCGCCTGCTGAACGGCTTTGACGCGGCCTTCGTCTTCCGGCAACAAGGCGGGCCAGCAACCACGCCGTCGGCGCTCTGGGTCTACCCCAAGGGCGAGGCAAAGCATCAGATGCCACCGGCCCTCGCCGAGACCGGAGGCGGTGCACGGGCGAGGGCGCCCGAATCAGCGATCACCCGCGACGAAGTCGTTGACGCTCTGCAGAACGGATCGGCAGAGCGGCGCACTCAGGCGCTCGAGCAGACCATCGAACATCGGTTCGCCGTCCCATTGCCGCTGCTAAATCAAATGATCCTTGCCGACCGCCGCAAGGAGGTCCGGTTGCTGGCCTTGGCCGCGCTCAATCAAAGCGCGGACGCCGACCCCGCCCTGGTGCGCAGCGCAGCCATCGCCGCCTTGAGCGATCCGGAGGTCGAAGTCCAAAACCGTGCCAAGGACGTGCTCGACCAACTCGCGATGGCTCAAGCCACTGGCGACGCCGTATCGCCTCCATAGCTGCGGGGCGCCGTTACCGACGCCCACGCGGTCAGTGCAGATCGATGGCAGTGCCCCTTACTGGGCCGGGGGAGCGCTGTTTCTTCAGGGAGGCCCGCTATTGGAGAAACTGTGAAGAAGCAAGCATTTGCATGGGTATGCGCTTCGCTACTCCTCGGCGCCACGGCCGCGAAAGCGGACAACTGGCCAGGCAGCGTGGTGGGTAGTTGGGCGGTCCTGGGCAACCATTCGCCAGGCACTTTGATCATTTCGAGCCAAGCACCGACGGGGCTTTGCCGTGCAATCTCCGGCACGATCTACGGCAATCCGATCGAGGGCTTCTACTGCCGCTACAGCGGGCGCATCGTGTTCGCGCGCAAGAACAACGCCACCAACGACACGACGCAGGTGTGGTCGGGGAACCTATCGGAGGCGAACACGGTCCTGCGGATGGCTGGCACCTTTGCGGTGGTCAACAGCGGCGGGGGCTCGTTCGGCGAATACAACTTCAACGCATCCAAATGACGAAGTGAGTCAAGCATGCCCGGTCGCCCGCCGGCGACTAGGTATGCGCGGCGGCGATGCACGCCCGGCATGGTGAGCATCATCAGCCGGGCATAGCGGATCCGCTTCGGGAAGCACGTCAGCGGGCGTGCCCAGCAGATGCAGCGGTGTCCGTGAAGACGAGCCTGGCTGGGACACAGGTCCTTCCCGCTGCCAATTTGCCGCCGACCAATGCATCCCTAACTGCCGCAACATTCTTTTTCATTTTGGTCGGGCACGTTGATTTTTGCGGCAGCATGTGCGGCCCTCGTCATCAGGGGCCAGGAACAAGGAAGCAAGACCACGGGGGGATTGCCGGTTCCAGGGGAATCGCCATGAGCTTGCCGCCCATGAACTCGCTGTCGTCAACGCTGGTTCGCGACCTTTTCGCACGCTTCTTCGATCAACGCTTTCGCGCCATCCGCCTGCGGTTTGCGGAACCGTCAAGCAAGCTCTTTGAAGGCGCGCTTCTGCCCCAGCGGGTGGAGGTGACCGAGGGCCTGTGCGAAGGCATCACCGCCCACCTCACCTGCCTGACCACCCGCTCCGATCTGCCCCTGCCGTTGCTGCTGGGCCTGCCGATCGAGGTGCAGTTCGTCACGGACGTGGGCGATACGAAGCGGCTTTGCGTCATCGTCACGCAGGTGCGGCAAGGCCAATCCGACGGAACCGTGACCTGCTTGCAACTCACCGGGCAAGACGTGTTCGCAGTGATGGACAAGCGGCGCAGCAACCGCGTGTTCCTCAACAAGTGCTTGCCCGGCATCCTTCGCACCGTGCTGGACGGCTGGCGCATGCGCTTCCCGGCTCTGGGCAAGTGTTTCGACTACACCCTGCGGGGCATCGATGAAAGCCGCTATCCCAAGCGCGCCTTCACGATGCAAGCCCACCAGACGGACGCCGCGTTCCTGCGCAGCCTGCTGTCCCGCGATGGTTTGTCGTGGTTCTTCCGCCCGGGGCAGCACAACGACGGCGCCATCGCGGTCCAGGAACTGGTGATCTTCGACGACGCCTACCACTTGCCCGAGAACGGCGCCGGCCCCATCAAGTACCACCGCCGCGATGGCACGGAGCCGCGCGACACCGTCAACTTGCTGGCGCCCTCGCTCCATCTCGTCAGCGGCGCCGTGCACCTGTCCAGCTGGGACCACGAATCCGCCCGCGTGAACAGTGCCGCCGATTCCTCAGCCGTAGACCAAGGCGAGAGCGGCAACCAATGGGCCGCAGCGCTCCAGGAAGCCCGCATTGTGTTGCCCCACGCGGGCGACGATGCCAGCGACCTGCGGCGCCTGGCGCGCATCACCCAGCAGCGCCACGAGGCCCAGGCCCATACCCTGCATGGCGTGGGCGGCGTGCGGGCGCAGGCCGTGGGGGAGTACAACCGCATCGATGGGCATCCCCGCCTGGGCGACCTGCCAAGCGAGCGCGAGTACATCACGACCCGCCTGACCCACTGGGCTGAAAACAATCTGCCCAAAGAGCTGAACCACCGTGCGCAAGCGCTGCTGGCCGCCAGCCAAGCCAGCGTGGCGGGTTGGGTGGCCTCGTCCCGCGCGGCAGACGAAGGTTTCGCCGATGCGGTTGCGGATGGCGAGCAGCGCTACACCAACCGCTTCGTCGCGGTGCGCCGTGATGCCCCCATCACCCCGGCCTGGAACCCGCAGGACGATCTGCCCACCATGCATTTGATGACAGCCACTGTCGTCAGCGCGGACGGGCACCCCGTGTGGTGTGACGAGTTGGGGCGTGTCAAGGTGCAGTTCCACGGCCTCGATCCCGCCGACCACGAGCATGCCGGCGGCGCCGGCACCAACGGCAACGCGGGCGACAGCGCGTGGGTGCGGGTCAACTGGCTCTGGTGCGGAGAGGGTTTTGGGGTGGTCTTCCCGCTGCGCCCCGGCATGGAGGTCAGCATCGGTTTCGAGATGGGCGACCCCAGCCGGCCCATGATCGTGGGCAGCCGCTACAACGCAGAAAATCCGCCGCCACGATTTGACCGCCTGGGCGCGCTGCCGGATAACGCCGCCCTGAGCGGCATCGTCACCCGCGAGCTGAACGGCGGCCGCCAGCAGCAACTGCGCTTCAACGACACCACCGGCAACATCAGCGTGCAGCTGGGCAGCGATCACGCCGCCAGCCAGCTCAATCTGGGCAGTCTGGCCACGCCCATGAACCGGGGCAAAACCCGGCCCAGAGGTGAAGGCGCTGAGCTGCGCAGCGATGCGGCAACGGCCATCCGGGGTGCACAAGGTGTGCTCGTCAGCGCCGCGCCGCGTTTGAACGCAGACGGTGGCCAGCTGGACCGAGCGGAGCTGGTGGGCTTGGTGCAATCGCTCCAGAGCATCGTGCAAAGCCTGGGCGAATTGGCGCAGGCCCACGAAGCCGGCTTGACCGACCCCAAGCGTGTCCAGCAGCTCGTCAAGCACCTGCAGGACTGGGAGAACGGGTTCAACACGGCGCGCGGGGAGTCGGGCGGCGGCGCGCCGGTCGTGGCCGTGACGGCACCTGCCGGCACGGCGGTGACGAGCCAGGACAACCTGTTGCTGGGCGCGCAGACAAACGTGGACGTGGTCAGTGTGGGTCACACCCAGCTGCTGGCGGGAAAGCAGATACGCCAGCGAGCGCAGAGCGGATTGAGCTTGTTCGCTGCCGACGGCGGCCTCGATGCCGTGGCAGGCAAGGGCTTGGTGGACGTGCAGGCGCACCAAGGGGACATCCACTTGACCGCCAGCGGCACCATCATGCTCACCGCGGGTGCCAAGGTGGTCATCCAGGCCCCTGAAGTCGAGGTCATCAGCAAGGGCGCGGCCACCCGATGGGGCGGCGGCACCATCGTCGAGCAAGCCAAGGGGCCGTTTGTCGTCAAGGCGGCGAGCTTTGCGCAAAGCAGCGGGGGAGATGGCGTGCCGGCGGGCGTGAAACTGCCCGCTTCGGGCAGCCCATTCGACCAACAGGTCACGTTGTGTGCGTTTGACACCGACGAACCCTTGCCGAACCAGCGCTACCGCATCACCACCGAGACGGGGCGGGTGACTGTCGGCACCACCGATGCCAACGGCCTGACGCAGCGCTTCAAGCTCTCCGAGCCGTACGAGAACTACTCCATCGAACTGATCCAAGGCTGAACCGCAGCCGACATGAGAAAACAAAAGCATGGCAACTGAACTGGACTTGCCGGTTGATCTCAGCAATGCCACACAGCAAAAGCCCACGGGCTTTGGCACCCCCACCAAGGTGAAGGCAGGGCAGAAGGCGCACTTTCTGCCGACGCGGGTGATTCCGGTGGTGTTCGTGCCGGGCATCATGGGCTCGAACCTTAAGATCACGAGCGCGGACCGGCTGCGTCTTCTGAAGCGGGATCCGTCGAAGGCCGATGCCAACATCGCCTGGCGCCCGGACTCGATCGGCGTGACGAACGTGAGCGAGAACGCCAACCTGACCCCGGCGCAGCGTCAGCTGATTCTGGATCCCAACACCACGGCTGTGGATGTCTACAACCCGCACAGCACGGCGCCCAGCCGGGACGGCGATGGCCGGCACGGCAACGTGGATCTGAACTGGTCGTTCTCGTCGCCATTGATGCGCGACGATCCTTCCGGTAAGCCGGGCGGGATGACCGCCGAGCAGAAGGCCCGTGCACGTGGCTGGAGTCAGCCGTTCTTCGACAGCTATGGCGACTTGCTGCAGACCTTGGAGTCGCGGCTGAATCGGGTGTTCGCCGTGGCCGGCCGGGGGCGCGGATCGCAACTGGTGTCGGATTGGCAGGACGTGGTGGGCGTCGATCCCAAGGAATGGATGCTGGACAAGGCCACGCCCCAGAAGGCCATGACAGAAGCCGAGATACGGCAGGCCGCCACCAATTGCTGGTTCCCGGTCTTTGCGGTGGGCTACAACTGGCTGGAGTCCAATGGTGCCAGTGCCAAGGCTGTAGCCACACAGATCAAAACCATTCACAAGAAGTTTGTCGAGGCCGAGTTCGACTGCAAGGGCGTGATCGTCGTCACTCACAGTATGGGCGGCTTGGTCGGGCGGGCACTCCTCCACCCCGACTTTGGTGGCATCAATGACTTGGTGCTTGGCATCGTGCATGGTGTGCAGCCAGCCATCGGCGCGGCCGCGGCCTACAAGCGCATCCGCGCGGGCTTCGATGGAACGGGTTTGGCCGACAAGATCGCCGGTCACACCGGCGAGCTCGTCACGGCTGTGTTGGCCAACTCGCCCGGTGGTCTGCAACTGCTGCCGTCCAAGGCCTACGGCAATGGCTGGATGCAGGTCGAAGTCGGAGGCAAAGTCATCAGCGCGCTGCCGGCTCATGGCGATCCCTACGAAGAGATCTACAAGCTGCGGGGCAAGTGGTATGGCTTGTTTCCGCATGAGAAGTGGATCAACCCCTGCGGTCTTCCTGAGGACAAAGGTGGAGGCACTTTCGCGCGCACCATGACCTACGTGGACAAAGCCAAAACCTTCCACGATGCCATCGTCGGCACCTACCACGCGCGGACCTACGCCCACTACGGGGCCGACAAGCAACGGCGTGCCTTTGGCACGGTGCGCTGGGACATCAGCGCCAGCTGCGGCAACCCGGCGCGTTGGCAGCAATGGCCCATCCTGCAAGACTCCAACCGAGGAGTGCTCGAACTGGTGCGTTACGACAACGCCAAGGGAGCCAGCAACCCGGATTTCAGCAAACCCCTCGTGGCCGGGGCGAGCCTGCTGCCAATTACCGCGACCCTCATGCCGGCCGACGAAGCAGGCGACGAAACCGTGCCGATGCGCAGCGCCGACCACCAACTGCATCAGGGCAAGTGCAAGGCGGTGTTCCGGCAGGCGGGCTACGAGCACCAGAAGAGCTACGGGAACGACAAGGCCGTCGCGGCGACCCTCTACAGCATCATGCGCATCGCCCAGGAGGTGAACACATGATGCCGCACCAGTCCACCCGCCGGGCCTGCGCCCGATCCTTCTTCATAGCGCTGTGCAGCCTGCTGGCGATCGTCGTTGCTGCTGGTTGCGAGCCCCACAAAGCTTCATGGAAGACGCCCCACATGACCCCACCGAGCCCCCGCGTGGCCGCTGCTTTCGCCAAGACCCGGACGATCTGCTTTGATCGTTTTCTCATCGATGTGCCGGAGGGCACGGAGGTGATCTGGGGCGGCCAGAGCGTGCCCTTGACGGTGGACGTGGGCCCCGGCCGCGCCACCGAGTTGGCGAGCACCATTGCCGAGAAGGAGGCCGAACTCAAGGCAGCGCCGCGCTACCCAACAAGCAAGAACCTCAACCTGTACTTCGAAACCATTGACGGCGCGGTGCCGGGGATGCGCCACATCCTGAGTCAGGAAAG
Source organism: uncultured Burkholderiaceae bacterium (assembly GCA_965653625.1). GTDB lineage: Bacteria > Pseudomonadota > Gammaproteobacteria > Burkholderiales > Burkholderiaceae_C > Albitalea. The sequence goes on from CBFHAS010000044.1 coordinate 15,608, forward strand.
CTTCGACGGCGACGGCTTGCTGCGGATCAACTCGTACTTCGCCATGGGGACGTCGTTGGTTGCCATGGAAGCCCGGCCTCTTGAGAAGGACAAGATGCGTGCCCTTGGTACCTTGAACGACATCGCCAAGCGACTGAGGCCTCGCGACAACCACGAGATCCCGGCCGAAGCCGGGCTATGCATCGGGGATGCCTTCCTGGCCGACCCCGCGCAAGTCAAAGACGAATCGCGGAGCAACTTCCTGAACATCGGATTCCGGCTGAAGGTGTTCCCCGATGTGCATCTGTCGCTGAGCCTGATGCCGACGAACCCCGATGAAAGCCTGCAGTGGTCGCTGGACAACCAGCTCAAGATCACCGAGGACGAGGCCCGCAAGGAAGGGCGCCCAGACCCCTTCGGCATGATGACCACGCTGCGACGCGGCAAGCGCGAGATCGGGGATTGGAAGGACGGCTTCGAGATCATCACCATCACGCCCGATCAACCCAAGGCACTGCCCTACCAGGACTTCCTGATGCGGTTCCGGGGCCAACCCGACAAGGCCCTGTTCCCGCACATCGACCTGGCGATGCAGACCGGCGTGGGCGAAAACGGGCTGGGCAAGGTCAAGCCCTCGCTGAGCAACGACGAGGCCATTGCGCTGTGGGACGCCATCACCAGCACCATCCGGCCGCGCCCGGTGGGCGGCGCCAGGACCAGCGACGCCAGCCCACCCCTGGCTCCCCTGGGAACGCTGGCCGCCACCGGCCGAACCTGCCCGCAAACCGGCACGTGGGAATGCGTCGAGGAAGACGCCGCGGTGCAAAGTGACCGTCGGCGGTTTGTCAGTGGGGGCGAGCGCATGCCGCATGTGGTGCTGTTCGGCAAGCCCTCGCTGTGGCAAAAGCTCAAGGGCGACCGGCCCACCCATCGAACAGGTACGGTCTGGAAGCTGGTGAGCTACGAAAACACCGCTGTGCCAGCAACGGCGTCGGTGGCCGATCCCTCGAACTCACCCAAGGCTTGAACCAGGAGAAATCCATGAGCACCAGTGCACGCCTGCCCACCAGCGCTCGCATCAGCGGCAACTCGCGGCTGGAAGGCCGCGCGTTTTGCCTGCAGGCCGACGACGATGGTCGTGTGCTCGTGGGTGTCGTCCCAGCGGATGCGGCATGAGCAAACGTGTCATTCGCCTGGGCGACCCGACCGACCATGGGGGCAAGGTGCTTGCCAGCGGTGCCGCTCACTTCACCGTGGATGGCAGCGCCGTGGCGCTGAAGGGCGATCCGTGTTCCTGCCCCAAGAAGGGTCACGGCGACTGCACGATTGCCGAAGGCGATCCGGAGCACACGGTCAACGGTGTGCCGGTGGCGTACGAGGGGCACAAGACCACATGCGGTGCGGTGCTGCAATCCACGATCGGCACGTACTCGAAGGCTTGAAGGGCCTCCGATAGATTCAAGCGACCGCCTGGCCCGAGCGGCTCAAGCCCCGCCCCCCAGCCCGCTCTTCAGCCCGAACAGCTTCCCATACCGCAGCCCGATGTAGGCGTGCTCGCGCATCAGCATCTCGACACGTGCCGACTCGCGCTGCTCCAGCGCCTCTACCACGAGCTGGTGCTGCAGTTGCGCGAAACGCAGCTTCTCGTACTCCCGATCCAGCGCGTTCGGGTCGATGATGATCGAGTCGGCTGATGCAAAGGGCAGGTGGTTGTTCCGCGCGATCGCGTCGGCAATCACCATGCTGTCGGTCGACTCGACGATGGTGCGGTGGAACACGTTGTTCAGCCGGCTCCACGCGCCGATGTCGTCTTGCGTGAGGTGGCCCTTGGCGAGGACGCGTTCGCCTTCTTCCAGGCAGCCGCGCAAGGTGGCCTGCACGGCTTGCGGCATGCCCCGTTCGGCCAGCCGGCGCGCGGCCAAGCCTTCCAGCGCACCGCGCACTTCGAGCGCGCAATACACGTCGTTCTCCGAGAAGGCGCGTACGACAAAGCCGCGCTTGCCCGCCGGTTGGAGCAGCCCTTCCTGCTCCAGCGTGCGAAAGGCCAGCCGCACGGGCGTGCGCGACACGCCCAGCGCGGTGGCCACCGGGATCTCCGCCAGCCGGGTGCCGGCCGCGTAGTGGCCCTCGACGATCAGCTTGCGAAGCGTGGCGACCACGCTGGTGGTGTCTTCGGTTCGGGCATCCACGCCTGATTTCCTCAAATTGGATCCATTGATACGGTTATTCTGACACCGATGTAGAGGCGGACGGCATAATCTCCACACCTAGATTGGATCCAATCCTGCACACCGACGGAGACGAATGATGTTCCCCAAGAACGCTTGGTACGTGGCCTGCACGCCCGCCGAAATCGACGACAAGCCCCTCGGCCGGACGATCTGCAACGAGCGGATCGTCTTCTACCGCGGCCCGGACGGGCAGGCCGCAGCGCTGGAAGACTGGTGCCCGCACCGGGGTGCACCGTTGTCGCTGGGGCGCGTGATCGAAGGCAAGCTGGTGTGCGGCTACCACGGCCTGGAAATGGGCTGCGACGGCAAGACGATTGCCATGCCGCGCCAGCGGGTGCGCGGCTTCCCGCCCATCCGCACCTTTCCAGCCGTGGAGCGCCACGGCTTCGTGTGGGTGTGGCCCGGAGACCCCGCCAAGGCCGACCCGGCCGGGATCCATTCGCTGCACTGGGCCGAAAGCCCCGAATGGGCCTTCGGGGGCGGCATGTTCCACATCAAGTGCGACTACCGGCTGATGATCGACAACCTGATGGACCTCACGCACGAGAAGTACGTGCACTCCACCAGCATCGGCCAGAAGGAGCTCGATGAAATCATGCCCACCACCCGCAACGAGGGCGACGAGGTCATCACCGAGCGCTTCATGAACAACATCATGGCGCCCCCGTTCTGGAAGCTCGCGCTGCGCGGCAACCACCTGCCCGACGACCAGCTCGTGGACCGCTGGCAGATCTGCCGCTTCAGCGCGCCCAGCCACGTGATGATCGAAGTGGGCGTGGCGCTGGCGGGCAAGGGCGGCTATCACGCCGATCCGCAGCACAAGGTGTCGGCCATCGTGGTCGACTCGATCACACCGGAGACCGACACCTCCATCTGGTACTTCTGGGGCATGGCGCGCAACTTCAATCCGAAGGACAAGGCGCTCACTGCCACCATCCGCGAAGGTCAGTTGAAGATTTTTGCGGAGGATCTGGAAATGCTGGAACGCCAGCAGCAGAACCTGCTTGCCTGGCCTCAGCGCGATCTGCTCAAGCTCAACATCGATGCCGGTGGCGTGCAGTCACGGCGCGTGCTCGACCGTCTGATGGCGGCCGAGCAAGCCGCGGCCGGCCAGCCGGTGGCGGCATGAGCGCGGGCGAGCTTCTGAGCACGCCGCTTGCCGGAGGACGACCATGAGCAACGTGAGCGCAGGCCTGAAGGTGCGAGTCACCGCCAAGAAGCAGGAGGCGGTCGACATCTGCAGCTTCGAGCTGGTGGAAGCGGGCGGCCGGCCGCTGCCTGCGTTTTCAGCCGGCTCGCACATCGACGTGAACGTGGCCGAAGGGCTGACGCGGCAGTACTCGCTGTGCAACGACCCGGCCGAGAGCCATCGCTACCAGATCGCGGTGCTGCGCGACCCCGCCACACGCGGCGGTTCGGTTGCCATGCACGAGAACATCCAGCCGGGCGACGAGATCACCATCAGCGGGCCCAAGAACCACTTCCCGCTCGCGCACGAGGCGAAGAAGAGCTTGCTGCTGGCTGGGGGCATTGGCGTGACGCCCATCCTGTGCATGGCCGAGCGGCTGGCCGTGACCGGCTCCGATTTCGAGATGCACTACTGCACCCGCTCGAAGGACCGCACGGCCTTCCTCGACCGCATCTCGGCGTCGCGCTTCGCGCCACAGGTGCAGTTCCACTTCGATGACGGCCCCGATTCGCAGAAGTTCAATATCGGCGGCCGCCTGGCCACACCCGAGCTTGGCACGCATCTGTATGTCTGCGGCCCCAAGGGATTCATGGATGCGGTGCTGAACACGGCGCGTGCGCGCGGCTGGCCGGAGCCGCAGCTGCACTACGAGTTCTTCTCCGCGGAGGTGGGGCCATCGGCCACCGACGAGAGCTTCGAGGTGCAGATCGCCAGCTCGGGCCGCATCGTTGTCGTGCCCAAGGACAAGACCGTGGTGCAGGCGCTGGCCGAGGCCGGCATCGAGGTGCAAACCTCCTGCGAGCAGGGTGTGTGCGGAACCTGCATCACGCGCGTGCTGGAAGGCGTGCCGGATCACAAGGACATGTACTTCACGCCGGAGGAGCACGCGGCGAACGACCAGTTCACGCCGTGCTGTTCGAGGTCGAAGTCAGCGAAGTTGGTGCTGGATCTGTAGCGCCGGGGGTGCCCCATTTCGTCCGGGCTGAGTCTGTCGAGCCGGCCCTTCGACAAGCTCAGGGCGAGCGGGGGTGGGGGTGGTGCCCTGCTCCGTTCGAGCTGAGCCTGTCGAAGCCGACCCCTTCGACAAGCTCAGGGCGAGCGGGGGGGTGGCCTGTGCCCTGTTCCGTTCGGGCTGAGCCTGTCGAAGCCGGCCTTTTCGACAAGCGCAGGGCGAGCGGGGGTGGGGGTGGCGCGTGCCCTGTTCCGTTCGGGCTAAGCCTGTCGAAGCGGGCCCTTCGACAAGCTCAGGGCGAACGGGGGTGGGGGTGGCTCGTACCCCATCCGTTCGGGCTGAGCCTGTCGAAGCTCGCCGTTCAAGGGGCTCACAACGAACGGGCATTTGGTGCTCACCCTTGCGTTCCCCACACTTCCCCGAGGCCGGTGCTTGTCTGCAGGAATCATGGTGCTGCATACATACACCGGGCCACATCGGCCGGGTTTCCTCGGGTTTCGTTGAAAAGCACCTCACATACGATCGTTTCTGTATACAGCCCGTATTCCCAATGTCACTTTCTCTCGATTCCGAAGAAGTCGGCCTCTCGCAAACCGTGAAGGCCCAGCTGCGCTTGCGCGAGCTCGTCCTCGATGGCGAACTCAAACCCGGCCAGCGCATCGCGGAGCTCACGCTGGTCGAGCGCATCGGCGTGTCGCGCACGCCCATCCGCATGGCGCTGGCGCGGCTTCAGGAGGAGGGCCTGCTCGATGCGCTGCCCGGCGGCGGCTACGTGGTGAAGGACTTTTCTGAGGGCGACGTACTCGATGCCATCGAGTTGCGCGGCACCCTGGAGGGTCTCGCCGCGCGGTTGGCCGCCGAGCGTGGCGTGAGCCCGGTGCTGATGGCCGAGGCGCGCGAATGCATCGAGCGAATCGACAAGGTGCTGGCCGCCTCGCACATCGGCGATGCCGCCTTCGGCGACTACGTGACGCACAACCGCCGGCTACACGATCTGCTGGCCGAGATGCCGGGCAGCGAGGTGGTGCGTCGGCAGATCGAGCGCGCGAAGACGCTGCCCTTCGCCTCGCCCAGCGCATTTGTCCGCGTCCGCCGGCCGGGGCAGCACTCGCGCGACGCGCTGCTCGTGGCGCATGCGCAGCACCAGGCACTCATCGATGCCATCGAGGCGCGCGAAGGTGCGCGCGCCGAGGCCCTCATGCGCGAGCATGCGCGCATCGCGCAGGAGAACCTTTCACTGGCCCTGCATTGCCAACAGACTCTGCAGACGATCCCCGGGGCCAGGCTCATCCGGCGCCCACCGGCGCGCTGAGCAGCTCGCGCTCGGTCATCCCTTACGCACTACGGAGACATTCATGAAGCGAAGATCGCTCATCGCCTGTGCTCTCGCCGCCGCCAGCCTGCCCGCCCTGGCGCAGGACGTGCTCAAGGTCGGCCTCATCCTGCCCATGACCGGCCCATTTGCATCCACCGGGCGGCAGATCGACGCGGCGGTCAAGCTGTATCTGGCGCAAAACGGCAACAGCGTCGCCGGCAAGAAGATCGAGGTGATCCTGAAAGACGACGCCGGCGTGGCCGACACCACGCGGCGCGTTGCACAGGAACTGGTGGTCAATGACAAGGTCGTGGCGCTGGCCGGCTTCGGCCTCACCCCGCTGGCGCTGGCAACCGCGCCCGTTGCCACGCAGAGCAAGACGCCCATGGTCGTGATGGCTGCGGCCACGTCCGCCATCACCGACGCATCGCCCTTCATCGTGCGCAGCAGCTTCACGCTGCCGCAGGCCACGGTGGGCATCGCCGAGTGGGCGGCCAAGAACAACCTGAAGAAGTCGGCCACGCTCGTCACGGACTATGGCCCGGGCATCGACGCCGAGAAGACCTTCAAGGACCGCTTCACTCAGCAGGGCGGCCAGATCGTGGCCGAGGTGCGCGTGCCGCTGCGCAACCCCGATTTCGCGCCCTTCCTGCAGCGCGTGCGCGACTCCGGCGCACAGGCGCTCTTCGCCTTCGTGCCTTCGGGCGTGGGCTCGGCGCTGATGAAGCAGTTCGCCGAGCGCGGGCTCGACAAGGCGGGCATCAAGCTCATTGCCACCGGCGACGTGACCGACGACGACATCCTCAACGACATGGGTGAGGTGGCGCTGGGCGTGGTGACCTCGCACCACTATTCGGCCGCGCACAAGAGCCCCGTCAACCAGAAGTTCGTCGAGGCATTCACCAAGACCAACAAGGGCATGCGCCCCAACTTCATGGCCGTGGGCGGCTACGACGGCATGCACCTCATCATGGAAGGCTTGAAGGCCACCAAGGGCCAGGGCGGCGAGGCGCTGGTCAACGCCATGAAGAACATGTCGTTCGAGAGCCCGCGTGGCCCCGTGCAGATCGACCCGGCCACGCGCGAGATCGTGCAGAACATCTACATCCGACGCGTGGAAAAGGTCGACGGCCAGCTGCACAACGTCGAGTTCGAAACGCTCAAGATGGTGAAGGACCCGACCAAGGCGAAGTAAACCTTCGGTGAAGGCCGGCCGGTGCTGACCCTGCTGTTCGACGGCATTGCCTACGGCATGCTGCTGTTCGTGCTGGCCGTTGGGCTGGCCGTCACGCTGGGCCTGATGAATTTCATCAACCTGGCGCACGGCGCCTTTGCCATGGCCGGTGGCTACGCCACCGTGCTGCTGATGGACCGCGCCGGGCTGCCTTTCCTGGCCACGCTGCCTGTGGCCTTCATCCTCGTCGGCGCGCTGGGTGCCCTGATGGAGCGCACCCTGTACCGGCCCATGTACACCAAGCCGCACCTCGACCAGGTGCTGTTCTCCATCGGCCTGGTGTTCATGGCCGTGGCGGCGGTCGACTACCTCATCGGCTCGCAGCAGCAGTTCGTCAAGCTGCCGGCTTATTTGCAGGGCCGCTTCGACCTCGAGGTGGTGGGCATCGGCAAGTACCGTCTTTTCATCGTGGTGGTGTGCGCCGTGCTCACGGTCGCGCTGCAATTCATCCTCTCGCGCACGCGCTTCGGCAGCCGGCTGCGCGCCGCGGTGGACGATCCGCGCGTGGCTTCGGGCCTCGGCATCAACGTCAACCGCGTGTTCCTGCTCACCTTCGCGGTGGGCTCGGGCCTGGCGGCGCTGGGCGGCGCGCTGGGCGCCGAGGTGCTGGGGCTCGACCCCACCTTTCCGCTCAAGTTCATGATCTATTTCCTGATCGTGGTGGCGGTGGGCGGCACCAGTTCCATCACCGGCCCGCTGATGGCCGCGCTGCTGCTGGGCGTGGCCGACGTCTTCGGCAAGTACTACGCGCCCAAGCTGGGCGCTTTCATCGTGTACACGCTGATGATCGTGATCCTGCTGTGGCGGCCGCAGGGGCTGTTCGTGCGCAAAGGTGCGCGATGAATGACCGGCTCCAGTTGGCGCAGCAGGCACTCACCGCCCATGCGCGGTGGCGCGGCTGGGAGATCGCGCTCTTCGCCACGCTCGTGCTCTCGTGGTTTGCGCTGCCCAACCACGCCTTGCTGGCCAACGAAATCGCGCTGCTGGCCATGTTCGCCATCTCGTTGGACCTGATCCTGGGCTACGCGGGCATCGTGTCGCTCGGCCATGCGGCCTTCTTCGGCGTGGGTGCCTACGGCGCGGCGCTGTTCGCCAAGCATCTGATGCCCGATCCGTTAGTCGGCCTGCTGTTCGCGGTGATGGTGTCGGCGCTGCTCGGGCTGGTGACCAGCGTGCTCATTCTTCGAGGCTCTGACCTCACGCGGCTGATGGTCACGCTGGGCGTGGCCTCGGTGCTGTACGAACTGGCCAACCGGCTAGACCAGTGGACCGGCGGCGCCGATGGCCTGCAGGGCGTGGTCATGGGCCCTCTGCTCGGTCGCTTCGAATGGGACTTGCAAGGCCGCACGGCCTACGCCTACACGCTGGCCGTGTTGCTGGTCGTGCTGTTCCTGTGCCGACGCCTCGTGCATTCGCCCTTCGGTGTGTCGCTGCAGGCCTTGCGCGACAACCGACTGCGCGCCTCGGCCATCGGGCTGTCGGTCAATGCGCGGCTGGTGGCCATCTACACCATCGCTGGCGGCATCGCGGGCGCCGCGGGCGCGCTGCTCGCGCAAACCACCGGTTTCGCCTCGCTCGACGTGCTCGACTTCCATCGCAGCGCCGATGTGCTTCTCGTGCTCGTGATCGGCGGCACGGGTTACCTTTACGGCGGGCTGATCGGCGCGATTGCGTTCAGGCTGCTGCAAGACCTCATCGCGGCCTGGACGCCACAGTACTGGACCTTCTGGATCGGCCTGTTTCTCGTCGTGCTGGTGCTCGTCGGCCGCGACCGCCTGTTCAAGCCTTGGGCGTGGTGGCGGCGCGGCGAGGCCGGTCCCGCAGCGGCCAGCGCCGCCGCTGCAGCCGGCGAGCGGGTGGAGGAGGGCGCGAAGCCATGAGCACGCCGGGCCGCCCCAAGGGCGAATCACGGAGTGCGCAGCACGAAGGGACACCAATTGGCACGCCGGGCCGCCCCAAGGGCGAATCACGGAGTGCGCAGCACGAAGTCGCCCCAGCGAGCGTCGTGCTTGAGACGCACTCGCTCGTGCGGCGCTTCGGCGGCCTGGTCGCCACGAATGACGTGTCGATGAAGATCGCTCGGGGTGCCCGCCATGCACTCATCGGCCCCAACGGCGCGGGCAAGACCACGCTCATCAATCTGCTCACCGGCGTGCTGGAGCCCACCTCCGGTCGCATCGTCCTCGAAGGCGAAGACGTGACCGACACGCCTGCGCACCGGCGTGTCGGCCGCGGTCTGGTGCGCACCTTCCAGATCAATCAGTTGTTCGGCGAACTCACGCCGCTGCAGTCGCTCGCGCTCACCGTGGCGCAGCGCCTGAAGCACAGCGCCCGCTGGTGGCAGCCCCTGGGCCGCGACCCGCAGGTGGCCGAGGCTTGCGACCGGCTGCTGTCGGAGTTCCATCTGGCTGACGTGATGCACCAGCGCACGGCGGTGCTGCCCTACGGCAAGCGCCGCCTGCTGGAAATCGCGCTGGCCATTGCCAGCGAGCCGCGCGTGCTGCTGCTCGACGAGCCCGCCGCCGGCGTGCCCGAGGGCGAGCGGCAGGAGATCTTCGACAGCCTCGCCAAGCTGCCGGCCGACGTGTCGGTGCTGCTCATCGAGCACGACATGGACCTGGTATTCAACTTTGCCCGGCAGGTCACGGTGCTGGTCAACGGCGCCGTCTTCGCCGAAGGTGACGTCGCCAGCATCTCGGCCGATCCGCGAGTCAAGTCGGTGTACCTCGGAGAGGGCCATGGCTGAGCTGCTGCGCGTCGAAGGCATGGTCGCCGGCTATGGCGAGGCGGTCGTGCTCAACGGCATTTCACTGGAGTTGCCTGCGGGCCAGTCGATGGCACTTCTGGGCCGCAACGGCACCGGCAAGACCACACTCATCAACACGCTCGTCGGCGTGACGCGACGGCATGCCGGGCGCATCGTGCTGGGTGGGCGCGACGTGACGTTCCTGCCCCCATTTCAGCGCGCGGAAGCCGGCATTGGCTGGGTGCCGCAGGAGCGCAACATCTTCAAATCGCTCACCGTGGAAGAGAACCTTACCGCGGTGGCCCGGCCGGGGCCCTGGGACGTGAAGCGCGTGTACGACATGTTCCCGCGCCTGGCGGAGCGGCGGTCCAACATGGGCACGCAGCTGTCAGGCGGCGAACAGCAGATGCTCGCGGTGGCACGCGCGCTGGTGCTCAATCCGCGCCTGCTGCTGCTCGACGAGCCGCTCGAAGGCTTGGCACCCATCATCGTGGAGGAACTGCTGCGGTCCATCGCGCGGGTGGTGCGCGAAGAAGGGCTGTCGGCCATCATCGTCGAGCAGAACCCCCGGCTCATCCTTGGCATGACGCAGCGCGCGGTGGTGCTCGACCGTGGCATGGTGGCGCACGCCGACAGCAGCGAGGCCCTGGCACGCGACCCGGACACGCTGGAGCGGCTGCTGGCGGTGGCGCGCTGAGCGCGGCGCGCACTACGGCGCCCGGCAAGCTGGCGGGCTGTCTCTGTCCATTGGCTCGCGCAGCGAGGCGATGGTGGTGTCGCGCAGGATCACCTCGGCTCGCAGCCGCACCACCGTTGCACGCAACTGCTCGATGGCCTGTGCCTGCTGTCGCACCAGCCGCGTGGTCCGGCGCTGGACGGCGGCCAGTTCGCGGGCAAGCACCGCATTCTCCTCGCGCACCTGCGCCAGCAGCGAGGCATCTGCGGGTGAGTACTCGGCCCAGCGCGAGCGAAGCAGCTGGATCGCATCCATCACCTGCGCCATCGCCGCTGACTCGCCCGGGCTCATGAGGAAAGGAGTGCCTGCCATGAGGGGGCCTTCAATGCATGGCATCCGCATGCTCGCCTCGCGATGTCAGCGCGCATTGCTGGGCCATGCGCCGTTGCGCCTGTGCCAGTAGCGAGGCCAGTTCGTCGAAAGCCTCCGGCTCGAAGCGCAGGGTGAGGTACTGAAGATTCAGGTGGATCTGGCCGCAGCACCGGCATAGCGCCACCATACCGGCGGCGTTATGGGCCATGGGCTCAGCGCGGCACTCGCTTTCGGGTTCGAGATGGTCCATGTCAGTCAGGCCTTTCCGGCCGCATGCAGACTGCGGCCTGTGTCGGGGGGTAGCATAGTAATAAGAATCGTTCGCAACAACAAGCCAGCGTCCCATTCCAATGTCCATGCCCCCGACCCAGGTTCGAAGATGACCGCAGGCGCCTCTCGACGGATGATCTTCGCGTCGGCGCTGCGCCGCAGTTCATAGGAGCACTTATGGCCACACAGCAGGAACCCGACGTTGGAAAGGAGCTCCGGGCGGCGCTGGAGGTTGATCCGAGAGTCGACCTTCATCGCTTCCCGATCAATGTAGTGAACGACGGCAGCGTCCTGCGACTTGAAGGAGAGGTCGAGAACCTGGCGGCCAAGCGCGTGGCCATGGCCCTGGCGCAACGCGTGTGCGGCTTGGACCGCGTGGTGGATGCCTTGCGCCTGGTGCCCACTGCGCCGCGCGGCGATGGCGAGATCCGCGATGCGCTTTCGCGTGGTCTGCTGCAGCAGATGGAACTTCGCAACCTCACCCTGCGCCAGGGCGTTCGCGGCCGGGCCGAGATGGTGCAGGAAGCTCGCGACGACTGGTCCAGCGGCGAGGTGGGCTTCAACGTGGAGGACGGCGTGGTGACGCTCGAAGGCGGCGTGATCAGCCTGTCGCACAAACGCATGATCGAGGCGATCGCCTGGTGGACGCCCGGTTGCCGGGACGTGGTGAACCGCCTGCGCGTGGAACCTGCGGAGGAGGACAACGACGATGAGCTGTCCGACGCCATCCGCCTCGTGCTGGAGATGGATCCGCTCGTGCATGCCGATCAGATCAGCATCCGTACCGAGGGCGGCGCGGTCACCCTGGCCGGCGTGCTGAACCGCGACGAGGAGCGCCGCATGGCCGAGATGGATGCGTGGTCCGTGTGCGGCGTGACCGAGGTGCACAACGAGATCCAGCTGGCGTCCTGAGCGCTCCCAGGGCCGGGCTGCGCCCAGCCCCCGTGGGGGACAAGGAAACTTGGGGCGGCCCGGCGGTCCCTTGAGAGCGCGCGTCGGCCTCGTCCTTATTGAGGTTTCCATAAGTCACGATCCTCTCCGATCCAATTCGCACTGATCCTTCGACAAGCTCCGGACTAAAGGCAAGTCGAAGTGCCTGCATCGAGGTGCGCGCCGGCTTCAAAGGCTCAGGCCGAACGGGGGATTGGAGACTCACGAAGGCTTACCCCCATCCCCGTTCGCACTGAGCTTGTCGAAGTGCCAGTGCACGGTGGCACGAGGCCAGGAAACCCGCCCGGCGTGGTTGGCGTCCTCCGGGCCTTCGACAGGCTCAGGCCGAACGGAGAGGTATGTGACCCGCGGGGGGGCTGGCTGGGCGCAGCCCGGCCCTGGGGGCGCTCAGTAGTGGGGCCGCTGTGCGCCCCGGCGGCTCTCCATCTCGGCACCCATTGCGCGCAGTGCATCTTCGTCCATCAGCACGACAGCCGCGGGAAACACGATGTCGTCCTCCAGCACCATGTGCGAGGTATACAGCGAGGCGAAGAGCCGCGCCGATTCGAGCTGCTCGGCCCCGAACGCGTCCGCATGACCCCGGGCCAGTGCCGCCAGCGGTGTGCGCAGGCGTGACCATTGCTGCTCCATGGCCAGGTGGTCTTCCTGCAATCGCAACACGGCTGCGCGCACCGCGGCATCTTGCGCGAGCGAGAGCACGCGCGGGAAGATGTGCTGCTCTTCGTCCTCATGATGGTGAGGCGCCGCCTTGTCGAAATAACGCACCACGTCGGCCGCCGCCTCATGCACCGCGGCATCGATGTGCCCGGCTTCTAACCGTTCGCACACGCGCACCAGCAGATCGAGGCTGCGCCGCACGCGGTCGTGGCAGGCGTGCAGCATCTCCAGCGGCTGGTCAAAGCCCACGGCAGGCGTGCTGAAGCCAGGCAAGGGGACGGACTGTGAGCGTGTGGGCGGCATGAGAGGAACCGGCTGAGCAGATGAAGTGCGGCCTGCTGACGTTAGCGGCTGCGGCACCGTAAAAGCTTGACTCACATCAGCGGAGCAAGTTCAGGCATGCGCTGGCAAGGCATGCGAAGGCCGGGGTTGTCCGGCCCCGCACCATCCGCAGGGTGCCGCACACGGCGGTGACCATGCGTGATCTCCGGCAGGCCGGGCGGTGATACCGTCAGTGCATGACCGAGCGTTCTGCTGCTCAGCCCGCGGTGGGCGCCGCCACCGCGCGCGTGGGCGCCTGGGCTCCGTTCGAGCAACCGGTGTTTCGCAAGCTGTGGGGCGTGTGGATCACCGCGAATGTGTGCATGTGGATGAACGACGTGGCGGCGGCCTGGCTCATGACCTCGCTCACTGCTGCGCCGGTCATGGTGGCACTGGTGCAATCAGCATCCACGCTGCCCGTGTTCCTGCTGGGCCTGCCCAGCGGAGCAATGGCAGACATCGTGGACCGCCGAAAGTACTTCATGCTCACCCAGGTGTGGGTGGGGGTCGTGGCCGTGATCATGGGCCTGGTGGTTGCGCTGGGTGCGATCAATGCGCCACTGCTGCTGGTGCTCACCTTCGCCAACGGCATCGGCTTGGCCATGCGCTGGCCGGTGTTCGCGGCGATCGTGCCGGAGCTGGTCCCGCGCAATCACCTCGCCGCCGCGCTGGCACTGAACGGCGTCGCCATGAACGCCTCGCGCATCGTGGGCCCCATCCTGGCCGGCGCCCTGATCGCGAGCGCCGGCAGCGTCTGGGTGTTCGCGCTCAACGCGGTGCTGTCGGTTGGCGCCGCCGTGGCCATCCACCGATGGCGGCGCGAGCAGAAGGTGAGCGCGCTGCCCGGCGAGCGTTTCGTCGGCGCGATGCGCGTGGGCCTGCAGTACGTGGTCCAGTCGCATCGCATGCATGCGGTGCTGCTGCGCGTCTCGCTCTTCTTTTTGCAATCGATGGCGCTCCT